>VGTA01000064.1 GCA_016874875.1 Deltaproteobacteria bacterium
CGGGCACAGGCGCCGCCCGCGCCCCCGGGCATCCTGATTCCCCCGCCCCCCGCCCCGCCCCCCGCCCCCCCCCCGCCGCCCCCCGTCGAGCGCCTGAGCGAGCACGAGCTCCGGGTGGGCGCCGTGCGCGTCAACCGCCAGACGCGCGAGCTCGAGGTCCCCGCCCGCGTCAACATGACCCAGGGCATCCTCGAGTACTACGGCGTGGCGAGTCAGGGCAAGCTGCACGAGGCGGCGCTCGAGGTGGACGCGGAGCCGAGTCACCTGCACCTCGCGCTGCTCTTGGCGGGGTACGAGCCCTCCGAGCACGGCCCCCCCGACCCGCAGACCGGCCGCCGCCCGCTCCTCCGGCGCGGGGCGCTGCTCAAGCTGTACCTGCGGTGGACGCCGCCGGAGCTGGGGCGGGCGCAGTGGCTCCCCGCCTCCGCGTGGCTCTTTGCGCGGAGCAGCAAGGCCCCGCCCCGCCCCGCCCCCTATGTGTTTCAGGGGAGTCTCTTTGGGCGCGACGGGCGCTACGCGGCGGACCTAGAGCGGAGCGTGGTCGGGCTGATCGAGGACCCCACGGCGGTGCTGTCGCCCACCACCGACTCGGGCAACCCCTACCGCGGCGACGAGCTCGGCCTAGAGGTCTACACCGCCGCCATCCCCCCCGCCGGGACGCCGGTGACGCTGGTGGTGCGCCCCGCGAGCCACCAGGACGAAAAGGAGCTCGAGGAGTACGTGGAGGAGCTCAAGCGCATCACGGCGCTGCGCGAGCGCCTTGAGGCGGCGCGGGCGGCGCGCGAGGGGCGGACGCTGCCGAGGCCTGAGTTTGAACTGCCGGCGCAGCCGGAGGCCTCCTCGTCGCTCGAGTACCCAGAGCCGCCGGCGCCTTAGGGGCGGGGGCGGGGGCGGGGGCGGGCGTGGGCTTTCGCTTGGAGCGGCGCGGCGTGCTCTGATAACCTGCTCGCGCCCCTCGCCAAAGCCCCCAGGAGACGCCCCATGAGCACGCCCGCCGCTCCCGCCGCCCCCGCCGCCCCCCCCGCCCCCCCCGAGGCGCGCCCCGAGGCGCCCCGCGGCGCGCGTCGCCCCTACGAGGCGCCCGCCTTTGTCGTGAGTCGCGCCTTTGAGCGGCAAGCGCTCTCGTGCGCCGGCTGCCTCAACCAGAGCGCCTCGTTCCCCGCCTTCTGCGCCATGCGCTCCTGAGCGCTCCTGAGCGCCCCCGCGCCCCCCCACATGCCTCCCCGCGCGCCCGCGCTGCGCTTCGCGCTCGGCGGCGTAGCGCTCGCCATCCACGACCCCTGCGGCCTCGGCGCGGAGGTGTGGTCCTCGTGGGCGCCCTACGCCGCGCCCCCCGACGCCCCCCCCGACGCCTGGTCGCTCACCCTCATCCCCCTCGGCGCCCCCGCTCCCCTCGGGGCGCCGAGCTACGCTCGCGGCGACCTGCGCGTCTGGCTCGCCCCTGAGCGGCGGGCGGCGGTGGCGGCGGTGGACGGGAGCTGGGGCGCGGCGGAGGCGGGCGCGCAGGTCACGCTCCAGCGCGCCCTCCGCGCCGCGGGGGGGCTGCTCGTGCACGCCTCCGGGGCCGTGAGGGCGGGGGCGGGGGGGGCGGAGGAGGGCTGGCTGATTCCGGGCCCCTCGGGCGCGGGCAAGAGCACCGCCGCGCGCGAGGGGGGCTTCGCCCGCGTCCTCACCGACGAGATGGTCGCCGTGCGCCTGCGCGCCGACGGGGGCGTGGACCTCCACCCCACCCCCTTCTGGAGCGAGGGGCGAGACGCGGCGCGCTTCCCGCTGCAGGTGCGTCCCGCCCCCCTCGCCCTCATCGCCCTGCCCCGCAAGGACGCGCGCCCCCGCCTCGCCCCCGTGGGGGCGGCGGAGGCCGCCCGCGCCCTCCTGCGCTGCGTGGCGTCCTACGAGGAGGGGCGCGAGGCGCACGCCGCGCTCTTGGAGCTCGCGTGCGCCGTGGCGGAGCGCGCGCCCTGCGCCGCGCTCCACTTCCCCAAGGCGGGCCCGTGGCTCGAGCGCCTCGCGGAGGAGGAGCGCCCCACCCCGTCGCCTCGCGGGACCTAAGGCGCCGCCGCTCTCACTTAAGGCGCCGCCGCTCTCACTTAAGGCGCCGCTCTCACTCTGCGCCTCTCAGCTCGGCATCAGTTGGGCGTGATGGTGAAGATCACGTCCATCGCGCCATTGTTGAAGCTGCTGAAGCCGTCGGCGAACACGTAGTAGACGCCGGGCGCGAGACCCGTGAGCGTGATCAGCGAGTCGTTGCCGTCGCCGATCGAGTCCGCGCTGTCGTCGTTGCACGCCAGCTGCCCGCCCACGTCGTCACAGAGGCCCGCGCGCACGTGGAGGACCGTGTCGATCCCCGAGGTCGTCTCGATACGGACGTTGGAGCGCGCGCTCAGCACCACCGCGATGGGCACCTCGTTGGAGTTGGCGGAGCCGCCGCAGCTGGACGTGTAGTTGTTGGCCAGGCCGGCGGTGTTCACCTGCACCACCCGACTCGCCGTGACCACGGTGATCGGCCCGTCGAACTCGGCGCAGAACGGGCCCTCCACCGCCTGCCCCGCCGTGAGGCAGAGGGGGTCGGCGGGGTAGTCCGCGGCGCCGCTGCTGTCGTCGTCGAGGGCGTTGTAGCACTGGGGGGTCACGAAGCCCGGCTCGGCGTCGGTGCCCTCCGAGGGGTCAAGCGACTCCTCGCAGCCCGGGTCCGCGCTGTCCACGAGGCCGTCGCCGTCGTTGTCGACGCGGTCGTTGCACTGCACGATGAGGCTCTGCACGGTGATGTCCACGGTGAAGGGGGCGACGGTGGCGAACTCGGAGCGGTGCACCAGGAGGAAGTAGGTGCCCGCCGCGAGGCTGCGGAAGGTGGTGGGGTTGGACGAGAAGTTGGAGGCGCACGACAGCTCGCTCTCCACGTCGTCGCAGGCGGCGCGGAGGACGCGGTAGGCGGAGGCGGCGGAGCCGTCGGCGTTGGTGACGGAGACGGAGACGTTGGAGAGCTCCGGGATGTCGAGGGCGAACGCCGCCACGTCGCCGCCCGAGAAGGCGCAGCTCGCGAGGTCGGCATCGGCCACCGCCACGCCCGCCGCTGGCGAGAACTCGTAGGAGCCGCCCGCGCTGGTCACCGACACGGCGTCATAGCTGAGGCAGAGCGTGCGCTCCGCCCCGTCGCCCGCGCCCGTGCAGTCGTCGTCGGCGGGATAGTCGATGCGCGCGTCGGCGTCGTTGTCCACGCCGTCGCCGCACTCGGGCACCGGGCGCGTCTCATCAAAGAGCTCCGCGCGCGAATCCCCGGTCACGCAGCCATAGTCGAGCAGGTCCACGAGGCCGTCGCCGTCGTTGTCCACGCCGTCGTTGCACTCCGTCACGCGGCTCACCGCGCGCACCGAGAGCGTGAGCGGGGCGCGGTCGCTCAGCGACGTGCGCTCCACGATCACGTAGTAGCGCCCCGCCGGCACGAGGCGGAAGGCGCGCTCGGAGGCGAAGGAGGTGGCGCGCTCGCAGGCGAGCTCGCTCCGCGCGTCGTCGCAGGCGGCGCGCACCGAGAGCACGCGCGCGGCGCTGGTCCCGTCGGCGGCGGTGAGGGTGAAGAAGAGGTCGGAGAGCTCGGGGACCTCGAGGGCCACCACGCCCGCGTCGCCATAGACGACGCCGCCGCAGGAGCCGTTGAGGGTGGGCTCGGCGGCGGCGGGCTCGGGCGAGACCGTCGCCGACGCCGTCGCCGAGTAGCTCACCGCCAGGTCCACCGACGGCGCCTCCGCGCAGCGCGCCGCCTCCTGCGCGTCGCCCGCCGAGTAGCAGTCGGGGTCGGCGGGGTAGTCGGTGAGCGCGTCGCCGTCGTTGTCGGCGCCGTCCGCGCAGGCGGGGGGCGCGGCGGGGTCCACCTCGGAGGCGCCGCCGCCCGTGGCGCAGCCGGCGTCGGCGAGGTCCACGCGCCCGTCGCCGTCGTTGTCTACGCCGTCGTTGCACTGCGTGGTGGGCACCACGATGGGGGTGATGGTGAACGTGACCTCCATGGCGCCGTTGTTGGTGCTGCTGTAGCCGTCAGCGAACACGTAGTACACGCCGGGCTCGAGGCGCTCAAACGTGAGCAGCGAGTCGTTGCCGTCGCCGATCGCGGCGGCGTTGTCGTCGTTGCAGCCGATCTGCCGGTCCGCCACGTCGCAGAGCGAGGCGCGGGCGTGCAGGACGGTGTCGAGGGCGGCGGAGTTGGTCTCCACGCGCACGGTGGAGGGCGCGCTCAGCACCACGGCGATGGGCACCTCGTTGGAGTTGGCGGAGCCGCCGCAGTCGGACGTGTAGCGGTTGGTGAGGCCCGTGGTGTTGACCGAGACGACCCCGCTGGCCGTGACCACCTGCAGCGCCCCGGCGTACGAGAGGCAGAAGGGGCCCTCGGTGCGCTGCCCAGCAAAGAAGCAGGAGCGGTCGGCGGGGTAGTCGGCGACGCCATTGCCGTCATCGTCGAGGGTGTTGGCGCAGGCGGGGGGGGCGGCGGGGTCCGTCTCGTCGTCGTCGGTGGACGACTCGCAGCCGATGTCGGCGTTGTCGCGCGCGCCGTCCTCGTCGTTGTCCACGCCGTCGTTGCACTCGGTGATGAGGCTCACCTGCTCGACGGTGACGCTGAAGGGGAGGGGCGAGGCGTTGCTGCTGCGCTCCACGATCAGGTAATAGACCCCCGCGGCGAGGTTGCGGAAGGCGCGCGGGTAGGGGGCGAAGCTGGAGCTACAGGCGCGCTCGGTGCGCTCGTCGTCGCAGGCGAGGCGCAGGCTCGTGAAGGCGGTGGTGGTGGTGCCGTCGAGGTTGTTGACGCGCACCAACACGTCCGACAGCTCGGGGACGGTGAGGGCGAACACCGCCTCGCCGCCCGTGCCAAAGGAGCAGCTCGCCTCGAGGTTGTCGGGGCGGCCGGCGGGGTCAAAGATGTAGTCGCGCAGGCCCTCGGGGCCCACCTCCACCGCGTCGTTGTCGGCGCAGCGCGTCTCCTCCACGTCGTCGCCGGCGGCGGCGCAGTCGGGGTCGGCGGGGTAGTCCACCTCGCCGTCGCCGTCGTTGTCGGCGCCGTCGGCGCACTGCGGCGCCACGGCGGGGTCCACCTCGCTGCGGTCAAAGGGCTGCGCGCAGCCGGGGTCGTTGAGGTCCACGCGGGCGTCGCCGTCGTTGTCCACGGCGTCGTTGCACTCGCCGATGAGGCTCTCCACGTCCACCGAGACGGTGAAGGGGAGGTCCTCGTCAAAGTCGTCGCGCTCCACCACGATGAAGTAGGTGCCGGCGGCGAGGGCGGGGTAGACGCTCGCGCCGCTCAGGTCGTCGCACGACACCTCGGTGGCGTCGTCGTTGCAGCTCGTGCGCAGGTTGCGGTAGGTGTAGGCGGGGCTGCCGTCGAGCTCGCGCACGGTGACGCGGACGTTGGAGAGCTCGGTGAGGGTGATGGCGAACACCGCCTCGGCGTAGGTGCCAAAGGAGCAGCGCGCCTCAAGGACATCGGGGCGCCCGGCGGGGTCAAAGAGGAAGTCAGCGACGCCCTGCATGCCCACCTCCACGGCGTCCACGCCCTCGCAGCGGCGCGCCTCCACGTCGTCGCCGGCGGCCACGCAGTCGGGGTCGCCGGGGTAGTCGCTCACGCCGTCGCTGTCGTTGTCCACGCCGTCAAAGCACTCGGGGACGTCGGCGGGGGCGCGCTCGCTCTGGTCAAAGGGCTGCTCGCAGCCGGGGTCGTTGAGGTCGACGAAGGCGTTGCCGTCGTTGTCCACGCCGTCGTTGCACTCGCCGATGCGGCTCGTGACGGTGACGCGCGCCTCCCAGGGGGCGGCGGGGAGGGGCTGGCCGGCGCGGCGCTCCACCACCACAAAGTGCTCGCCGGCGGGGAGGAGGGTGGCGCGGGTGACGCCGTTGATGCCGCACGCGAGGTCGGCGCCCGCGCAGGTGGCGCGGATGTAGGCGATGGCGTTGGTGACGGGGGCGCCGGCGGCGTCCACCACCTCGACGCGCACGTCGCTGAGCTCGGAGAGCGTGAGGCGCGCCACCGACTCCACGCCCTCGCCGGGGGCGCAGGAGCCCGTGAGGAAGTTGCCGCCGTCGGCGTGGCTCACGGCGAAGCTGCCGCCCTGCGCGCCGAGGGCGGCGACGAGCAGCGGGGCGGGGCAGAGGGGGGCCTCGGTCTCAAAGCCAGCGGTGAAGCAGCCGGGGTCGGCGGGGTAGTCCGTGAGCGTGTCCGCGTCGTTGTCCACGCCGTCGGCGCAGGCGGGGATCACGGCAGGGTCGGCCTCGTCGGCGTCAAAGGGGGTGGCGCAGCCCACGTCCTGCGCGTCCACGTCCCCGTCCCCGTCGTTGTCGGCGCCGTCCTCGCAGGCGGCGAGGGGCAGGGGGCTGACCTCAAAGAGGAGGTCGGCGGTGCCCTCGTCGCCGGAGTCCCAGCCGTCGAGGAACAGGAAGTAGCGCCCGCGCTCGAGGCGGGCGAACTCCAAGACCTCGTTGGAGGCGCCGGTGTCGTCGCAGAAGGCGCGGGGCTCGGGGGCCTCGCAGCTGGGGCGCAGGTAGAGGATGCTGTCGAAGCCGCTCGGGGAGGCGCTCACCACGCTGACGCGGACGGCGGCGGGGTCGGAGAGCTCGAGGGCGACCATCTGCTCGCCCGAGACGCTGTTGGAGATGGCGCAGGTGCCGCGGTAGTTGTCGGGCTCGCCCACGGTGGAGAGGGTGACGGCGCCGCCCTGCATGCCCACCACGGCGGCGGGGGAGATGTTGTCGCAGCCCGCGGTCTCAAAGCGGCTGCCGCGCGCGGAGCAGTCGGCGTCCACGGGGTAGTCGATGAGGCCGTCGCCGTCGTTGTCGAGGCCGTCGGCGCAGGCGGGGGCCACGGCGGGGTCCGCCTCGCTGAGGTCGCGCGGCTGCTCGCAGCCCACGTCGTCGAGGTCGCGGTCGCCGTCGTTGTCGTTGTCGACGCCGTCGTTGCACTCGGTGATGAGGCTGGTCACCTCCACCTCCACCGCCGGGGCCTCCGCCACCGCGCCGGGGGCGTGGGCGTCCACGAACAGGAAGTAGTCCCCCGGCTCGAGGTCGCGCGCCACCAATGGGCCCGAGAGGTCGGTGGCGCAGGAGACCTGGCTGGTGACGTCGTCGCAGCTGGCGCGGAGGTACATCGAGAACGCCAGGGTGCTCGGGGAGGCGGTCACGCGCACGTCTGAGGGGGCGGTGAGGCGGAGGTGGAACACGGCCTCGGGGCCGCTGCTGGGGCGGCAGCCCTCCGCGAGGCTCATGGTCTTGGCGGCGGGGATGGCGGCCGCGAACGCGCCGCCGCCCTGCCCGACCTCCACGAGGTCCCCAAAGTCCGCCGCGCAGAGGGCGCGCTCGCGGTCGGCGCCCGCCGCCGCGCAGTCCGGGTCCGCCGGGTAGTCCACGAGGCGGTCGCCGTCGTTGTCCACCCTGTCCGCGCACTCGGGGAGGGTGGCGGGGTTGTCCTCGTCGAGGTCCTCGGGGCCCACACAACCGGGGTCGTTGAGGTCCACGAGGCCGTCGCCGTCGTTGTCCACCGTGTCGCGGCACTGCGGGGCGCCGTCGGCGGTCACGGTGAGGCGGAAGGGGCCGGGGCCGATCATGGCGTTGCCCGTGTCCACAAAGAGCAGGTAGGTGCCCGCCTCGACGTTGGTGAGGCTGACGGTCTTGCCCGGGGCGGCGGCGACGCCGCGGTCGCAGGCGAGGTCCTCGGTGTCCTCGCACGCCTCGCGCACATACATGACCACGGGCTTGGTGGTCTCGGGGTGCTCGGTGCTGAACGAGAGGCGGGTGAGGGGGACGGCGGTGGTGTAGGCGAAGACCAGCTCAGGGCCGTTGCCGCCGCCGCAGGAGCCCTGCGTCCGACTCGCGCCGAGTCCCTCGAGGGTGCCCTCGTAGCTGCCGTTGGCGTCGAGGGCGGCGTTGAGGTCAACGGGCTCCGCGCCGTAGCAGAGGGCGGGGGGGGTGGCGCCGGCCATGGCGCCCGCGGGCTCGCCGCCCGCCATGGCGCCCGCCATCGCGCCCGCGGGCTCGCCGCCCGCCATCGCGCCCGCGGGCGCGCCGCCTGCCATCGCGCCCGCGGGCGCGCCGCCTGCCATCGCGCCTGCGGGCGCGCCGCCTGCCATCGTGCCTGCGGGCGCGCCGCCTGCCATCGTGCCTGCGGGCGCGCCGCCTGCCATCGTGCCTGCGGGCGCGCCGCCCGTCATAGCGCCAGCGGCTTCGCCCGCCTCTGCGCCGCTCGCGGGGGGGCGCTCGGGCTGGGAGTCACAGGCCCAGGCCGCGAGGCACACCCCGATGAGTGAGTAAGCTCTGAGCTTCATCTCGTCTCCGTGTGTTGATGTGGATGAGGGAGGGAGGGGAGATCATAGAGGATTCGTGTTATCGGCTCAGAAAAAATAAAGAAAAAGAAAGCTAAAAAGATCTGCGAAAAGATCTGCGAAAAAGATCTGCGAAAAAGATCTGCGAAAAAGATCAAGCGTTGGTGATGATTTGCTGTCCTTATGTGTTGGTCAGAGCGCTCGCCGCGCCCCCCGTCTCGGGGTTCGCTGCTCGGGGTTCGCTGCGGTCGCTCAGCGCGCTCAGCTCGATCAGTTCACGAGGTCACCGCGGGAGGAGAGGGGATGTCACAGACACAAGGGGGCGCCGCAAGGGGCGCCGCAGGGGGCGCCGCAGAGAACGCCGCAGAGAACGCCGCAGAGAACGCCGCAGAGAACACGGCGCTCACCGTCCGCGAGCTGCACGCGCAGCTCAGCGGCTGCGTGGGTCACTACTTCTCGCGCATGGTCGTGCGCGGCGAGGTGGGGCGCGTCACCGACAAGGGCGGCGCGCTCTACTTTCCGCTCAAGGATCAGGCCGTCAGCGTCAGCGTGGCGGTGTGGGGCCGGGCGCGCCAGCAGCTCTCGTATGTGCCCAAGGAGGGGGACGAGGTGGTGGTGCAGGGGGCGGTGCGGTTTCGCCCCACGAGCGGCGAGGCGCAGCTCGACGTCGCGCGGCTGGCGCTGACGGGGGCGGGGCGGGCGCGCCTAGAGCTGTTGGCGCGCGAGGCGCGGCTGAGGGCGCAGGGGGCGTTCGAGCGCGACCGGTGGCTGCCGGCGCTGCCGCGCGGGGTGGCGCTCATCACCAGCCTGCAGAGCGCCGCGCACCGCGATTTTATGACCACGGCGCAGGAGCGCGCGCCGGGGGTGCCCATCTGGGAGCTGCACTCGCAGATGCAGGGGGAGGGGACGCTGGCGAGCGTGCGGGCGTGCCTCGAGCGCGCCCTCGCCGAGCCGCGCGTGGAGGTGGTGGTGCTCACGCGCGGCGGGGGGGCGATGGAGGACCTCGCGGTGTTCCACGACGAGCAGCTCACCCTGCAGGTCGCGCGGTACCCTAAGCCCATCGTGGTGAGCATCGGGCACGAGAGCGACGTGCTGCTGGCGGAGCTGGCGGCGACGCGGCGCGCGCGGACGCCCACGGAGGCGGCGCACCTGGTGCTGCCCGACGTGCGCGCGCTCGGCGCGCAGCTGACGGAGCTGCGGCGCGCGCTGGTGGCGGGGGTGAACCGCCAGGGGCTGCTCCGCGCCCGCCACCTCCACCACCTCCACGCCGCCCTCCGCCCCCCCGACCTCGTGGGGCGCGCCGCGCGCCTCGCCGGTCTCGCCTATCAGGTCGACGGCGCCGCGCGCGCCCGTCTCGCCGCCGCCGCCGCCGCCCTCGACGCCCTAGAGCGCGCCCTGCTGGCGCGCGGGCCGCTGGCGCGCCTAGAGCGCTTCCGCGCCGGGCTCGAGGGGGCGGAGCGGGCGCTGGCGCGGGTGGACGTGACGGGCAGGGCGCGCGCGCGCCTAGAGCGCGCCGAGGAGCAGCTCGCGGCGGCGATGGGGGCGCGGCTGGCGGGGGCGGGGGCGCGGCTCGGGCTGCTCATGGGCGAGCTCGGCGCCCTCTCGCCGCTGGCGGTGCTGGCGCGCGGCTACAGCGTGGCGACGCGCGCGTCGTCGGGGGAGGTGCTGCGCGCCTCGTCGCAGGTGGCCCCGGGGGAGGAGCTGCTGCTCCGCCTCCACGAGGGGGCGCTGCGGGTGGTGGTGCACACGCCGCTCCTCGATGTCGCCGAGTCAGCGCCCTCCAAGCCCTCCAAGCCCTCCAAGCCCTCCAAGCCCTCCAAGCCCTCCAAGCCCTCCAAACCCTCCAAGCCCTCCAAACCCGCTGACCCTGGAGCCCCCGACCTATGAATCCGCCCTCCTCGCACCCTCAGCCGCCCGCCCCGCCCCCCCCGCCACCCCCGCC
>VGTA01000065.1 GCA_016874875.1 Deltaproteobacteria bacterium
GGGGCGCAGGCGGGGGCGCAGGCGGGGGCGCAGGCGGGGGCGCAGGAGGGGGGAGGGGCCTGCGCGCCGGGGGCGGAGGGGTGGGCGGCCGCGGGGCCCGTGCTGGAGGCGCGCTGCGGGGCCTGCCATGGGGCGGAGCCGCGCTTCGGCGCCCCCTTCGCCCTCGCCGCCCCCGCGGACCTCACGCCGGCGCGCGCGCGCCTCGCAGCGGAGGCGCTGCGGGCGGGGCGGATGCCGCCGGCGGGGCAGCCGCCGCTCACGGCGGACGAGCGCGGGGCGCTGCTCGGGTGGCTCACCTGCGGGGCGGAGGGGCAGGGGCCGGCGGTGACGCCGCCGGGGGGCTTTGAGAGCTCTCGCCCTATCCTCGCCGCCCCGCCCGCCCCGCCGCCCGGCGCGGAGTTCTTTGAGGTGCGCGCGGGGGGCTTCGCGGTCCCCGCCGACCGCAGCGACCACTATGAGTGCTTCACCGTGCGCGCCCCGCTCACCGAGGAGCGCTTTGTCCGCCGCGTGGAGACGGTCGTGGGGGACGCGCGCGTCCTGCACCACATCGTGCTCATCCCCGAGGACGGGGGGCGCGCCCCCGGGACCCACAGCCCCTGCCGAGATGACAACCCCTTCGCCCTCATCTACGGCTGGGCGCCCGGGCAGGGCGCCCTCCACTTCCCAGAGGGGGGCCTCCGCCTCGCCCCCGGGCAGGCGCTCACCCTGCAGGTCCACTACAACAACCGCGCCCGACATGTTGGCGTGGCGGACGACAGCGGCGTGCGCATCTACCACGGCCCCCCGGAGGGCCCCGAGGTGGCGGTGCTCGCGCTCGGCCCCCTCGACTTTGAGGTCCCCCCGCGCAGCCGCGGCGAGGTGGTGGGCTACTGCGAGCTGCCCGCCGGCACCCGCCTCGTGGCCAGCTTCCCCCACATGCACGAGCGCGGCCTGCGCTTTGAGCAGCAGGTGAGCCGCGACTGGCGCGCGCGCGCCCCAGGGGATGAGACGTGGGAGGACGTGATCACCCTCCGCGGCTGGGACTTTGAGAGCCAGTACGTCTACGACACGCCTGTGGCGCTTGACGCCGGCGACCTCGTCAAGACCTCATGCCTCTACGAGAACCCCGAGGACCGCCCGCTGCGCTTTGGCGAAAAGACCGAGGACGAGATGTGCTTCAACTTCGCCTACATCTCCCCCCCCATCGGCTACACGCTCTGCAACCAAGACGCCCCGCCCGCTCGCCAGTACACCCCGGGCGCCTGCGCCCCCGCCGAGGCGGCCGCCTGGACCCCCCCCGAGGTGTCGCTCGCCCTCGTGGCCGCCGCGCCCCCGCCCCCCGCCCCGAGCGCCCTGCTGCCCCCCGGGCGCTACTGGGTGGACGAGGCCGTGGCCTACGTGGACCCCGCCCTCGCCGCGCAGTACCGCCTCGACCTCGCGCGGAGCGGGGCGCGCGCGCGGGGTGTGGCGCGCTGGGGCGACGGGACGCTGCTCCTCGACGCCGCCAGCGACCTGCGCGTGGTGGCGGCGGGGCTGAGCTTCACGGCGCCCCTCGCCCTCTCCGCCCTCAGCGCCGTCACCCTCAGCGACGCCCCCCCCGGCGACCCCGCGGCGGGCTCGCTGCTCCTCACGCCCACCTGCGGCGAGGCGCCGCCTAGCCCCGTGTGGGTGAGCCTCGACGAGCGCGCGGCGAGCGCGGAGGGCGTGGGGCGGGGCGAGGGCGGGGCGTGGCTGCGCCTGCCCATCTCGCTCGGCCCCATAGTCCTCACCCTCCGCCTCCACCTCACCGCCGCCCCCTGAGCGCCCGCGCTCGCGCCTGCGCCCCTCAGCCCGCCCCTCAGCCCGCCCCTCAGCCCGCCCCTCAGCCCGCCCCTCAGCCCGCCGTCGCCGCCGTCGCCGTCAGCTCCCGCGCGCGGTGACGCGCGATCAGCGCCCCGATCTGGCGCGTCGGCTCCGTGAACCCCTCGATGCCGGGAAGCTGGCTGATGCGCCGCTCCGCGCGCACGATGTCCTCCCAGCCCTGCTCGTCCCCAAAGAGGTACGCGGCGGTCAAGGGGAGCGCGTCGGCGCCCGACACCCCGCTGCCCACGGGCGACCAAAGGCGCGTGAGCGCGAACCGCGCCATCACCCGCGCCAGCCGGCTGCGCTCGAGGCGCCGCTTGGCCTGCTCAAAGTAGAAGGCGAAGTGCTTGCGCTCCTGCTCCGCGAGGCGCTTGCAGAGCTCGCGCACCGCTGGATTCTGCGTGCGGCGCGACAGCGCCATATACGAGGCGGCGGCGGTGAACTCGTTGAGGGCGCCCCAGGCCATGTGCGTGGCGATGAAGTGGGGCGTGGAGTTGGCGAGCAGCGAGCTCAAGAGCGCCTCAAGGCGCTCCATCCAGGTCACCGTCCCCACCAGCTCGCCCGCGCGGCGCGGATTCACCTCGCGCCCCGAGGCGCGCAGCACCTTGTCGATGGCGCGCCCGTGCCACAGCTCCTCATATACCCACACCGACAAGAAGGCGGTGATCTCGGGGTCCTTGGTGGAGTGCCCCGCCAGCAGGTCGCGCATGTAGACGATGGTGTGCGTCTCCGTGTCGGCCATGTAGCGCAGGATGCGCGCCTCCTCGTCGGTGACGCCCGCGACGGCGGCGCCTTCCCAGTCGAGGTCGTCGGTCTTCACGGCTCCGGAGAGCTCAACGAAGCGGTCGATGTCTAAGGCCATCTAATCTCAACTCCTAGGGGCGCCCGCGGGGCGCGCGGCCAAGAGGCGCGGCGAGGTCGCGACTCGCGCGCCTGTGTATCAGCGCGCGCTTTGAGATTCAACAGGATTAGGGTATAAGCCCTGCCCCGCGCGCCGCGCGCGCCCCGCCAATGACTAGGAGCCCACCCCATGAGCGACCTCGACGCCGAGTCCGCCCCCCCCCTCCCCGCTGAGCGCCTCAAGCGGCTCCGCTCCGACTGCTTTAGCGCCCTGCGCCGCGAGGTGCAGCGCTGGAGCGCCGAGGCGGTGGACATGGCGTGGGCGTACTACCCGCCCGCCGAGCAGCTCAAGGTCATCGCCGACCGCGTCCTCTTGCCCAAGGCGCGCTGCGCGGCCCCCGACTTCCTCAGCGCCCTCGGCGAGCAGTGGTGGGCGGCGCGCGCGGCGGTGGTGGAGCGCGAGGGCGACGCCCCCGTCGCCGCCCTCTGCGGCTTCTACGGGCGCTACCTCCCCGCCACCGGCTTCCACCTCGTGGCGGAGTTCGGCCCCGCCGGCCTCGCCGCCCTCTGGCGCGTCGACGCCCGCGCCCGCGGCGCCGCGCTCAAGCCCATCGGCGACGAGCAGGACTTCTACGACCAGCTCGGCTGCTTCCTCGACCTCCACTATGGCTGGCGCTGGGTCCTCGGTCGCCACCTCCAGACGCGGCGACTCGTGGCGGTGGAGGTGCAGCCCGGCTACATGATCGGCGCGCGCCGCGGCGACCCGTCCCACACGGGCGATTTCGCCGAGCGCGAGGACCCCGAGGTGGAGGAGGCCTTTAGCCGCTTTGACGCCGAGCGCTTTGACACCCTCGAGCTCCTCAACGGCGACGAGGCCGCCGAGTACCCGTTCGGCGGCGAGCGCTTTGACGAGTGGCTGCCGGCGGAGTGGGCGGCGCTCGCCCGCGCCCGCGAGGTGGAGCTGTTCACGCTCTCCTCCGTGGACGGATTCGTCAAGGCCGTGGAGGACCTCGCCGAGGTCCGCAAGGTGGAGGTGGAGCTGCTCGACCCCGAGGGCGACGCGCGGCTACGCCTCCACCGCGGCCCCGTGTCCCTCACCCGCCCCCTCTCCCTCCCCTACCTGTGGACGCTCCACAGCGGGCGCACCTTTGAGGAGGGCGCCATCGAGTTCTTCCGCGACGACGCCGAGCGCGTCCGCGCCGCCTCGGAGCTCCTCTTTGGGGTGCGCGAGGCGCTCAAGCCGCACCCGCGCCTCACCGCCCGCGTGGAGGGGGCGCGCCTCCTCCTGCGCGAGGGGGCGCGCGACGTCGCCGAGGCGCCTCTGCTCACCTGGGCGCCCCTCGGCGCCTTTGAGGGCCCTAGCGGCCCGGGGCGCCTGCTCACGCTGCTCGGCGTGGACCTCGCCGCCGGCGCCTGGCGCGCGCCGCGCCACCCCCTCGACCGCTGCCCGCTCTGCGACGCCCCCGCGCAGCTCTCGCGCGCCGTCCGCCCGCGCCCCACCCTCCCCGATGCCCCCCCCCGCGCTCATTTCGTGCGCCCTGAGGTGTGGGGCTACTACGCGCTCTCCTGCGCCCACCACCACCTCCCCATCTCCTGGCTGAGCCCCGCCGAGGCCGAGGACGCCCTGCGCGCGCAGAGTCACCTGCGCCTCGATGTGCGCTCAGAGGTGGAGGTGGAGGGCGCGCGGCTGCTGTGGGGGGCCGAGCTCGCCGGGGCGCTGCTCGACGAGAGCGGGCGCGAGGCGCTCCGCGACCGCGGCGCCCTCCACGCCTACGCCTTCTACCCCGACCTCGTGGCGCTCTCGCTGGTCCCCCTCGCCGGCGCCGCCCTCGACGCCGCGCGCGCCCGCGGCGAGCTCATGGCCGCCCAGCTCGGCCCCGACCGCGCGTGGGCGCTCGGCTGGGCGACGCCGCTGTCCTGAGCGCCGCGCTCAGGGGAGCAGCACCAGCCCGCCGATCACGAATAGGGCGCTGATCGCGCTGAGCGACAGCGTCGTCGCCGCTGAGATCTGGCGGTCCACCACCATGCCCGCGCTCACGCCGGCGCCCACCACGCCCACCGCGAGGAAGCCGAGGGCGGTGACGGAGCGCACCGCCGACGCCGGGGGCGACGGCGGCGGCGTCCAGTCGACGGCGGGCGCGCTGAGGCGCGCGCCCTGCGCGGAGCTGACCAGGTAGAGGATCACGTCGAGGTCGGCGCGCTCCTGCGAGGGGTCCACCAGCACGCGCTGCGCGACGCTCACGTAGCCGAGCTCCGACAGCTCCACCGTGTGCGTCCCGTGGAGCGCCGGAATCTGCACGGGCGTCCGCCACAGCTCCACCCCGTCGAGGCGCACCTGCGCGGAGGGCATGGAGGTGATGGTGAGCGGCAGGGTGCACGGCCGCGTCCCCTCCACAAAGCGCCCAAAGATCATGTCCTTGTACTTGCAGTCAGCGCACTCCCGCAGCGCCACCGTCCACGCCGCGTAGGCGCTCGGGCAGTCCCCGCGCCGTTGGTGGAGGTCGGCGATGGAGATGAGATTCTTTACGTCCGGGGCGAGCTGCTGCGCGCGCTGAAACGAGGCCAGCGCGGCGGTGAGGTCGCCGCGGTCAAGCGCCCTCTGCGCCTGGATAATGTGCTCTTGCGCTGCGGAGAAGATCTGCTGGTCGGGGTTGACCTCATAGTCGGCGTCCTGCGCCGCGGCGCGCGGCGCGGGCAGCAGCAGGGCGCTGAGCGCGGTGAGCGCCAGCGCGAGGGCTAGGGTGAGCGCGCGGCGGGCGAGGGCGCGCGCGCGGAATCCTGAGGGGGTGACAATCACGCCGTGCTCGAGTTCGAGTGTGTGTGCGGGCGATCGACGAGGGGACGATCGAACAGGGGAGACCCCCAACATACCCTAAGATCACACTTCGGTCGATAAAACTCAATGGCGCGGGCGCGGGCGCGGGCGCGGGCGCGGGCGCTCGAAACTTTCACAGCGCGCCGCTGATCAAGTATACTCACCGCCACACCGCCGCGCCCGCGAGAAGCCCCCATGCTCGGACACGTGATCAACGACCGCTACAAGCTCATCAAGACCCTCGGCGAGGGCGGCTTTGGCGTCGTGTATCGGGCGCGCGACCTCGCCCTCTCGCGTGACGTCGCCATCAAGCTCTTGAGTCTCAACGCGCAGAAGGATCCCGCGCAGGCGGAGCGCTTTATGGCGGAGGCGCGCATCACCTCCAAGCTCCACCACCCCAACCTCGTCACCCTCTACGACTCAGGGCAGGTGCAGAGCGTGAGCACCCCCAACGAGCACGCGCTGGTGGGGCAGCTCTTCTTGGTGACGGAGCTGCTGCTCGGCGCCTCCCTGGAGCGCGTCTTAGAGCACAAGGTCCTCGACCTGCCGCAGACGATGTCGCTCCTGCGCCAGCTCGCCGAGGGGCTGGCCGTGGCGCACGCGCACGGCGTCATTCACCGCGACATCAAGCCCCCCAACATCTTTGTGCATCAGGTGGAGGGGCCGGGCGGCAACAGAGAGAGAGACGGAGAGGGACAGGGAGAGGTCGTCAAGCTGCTCGACTTTGGCATCGCGAAGGTGGCGGATGAGCAGACGCACACCCTCACAGGGCAGCTCTTTGGCACGCCTTACTACATGTCCCCTGAGCAGATCTACGGCAAAAAGCAGCTCACGCACGCCACCGACATCTACAGCCTCGGGGTGCTCACGTTCCACTGCCTCACGGGCCAGGTGCCCTTTGACGGCGACAGCCAGTACGTCATCTTCAACAAGCACATCCACGAGGCCGTCCCGCGGCTCTCGCTGCACCACCCTGAGCTCAAGCGCGCGGAGATTCAGGCGGTGGTCGAGGGGCTCATGGAGAAGCGCCCTCAGGACAGGCCGCAGGGCGCGCTTGAGGTCCTCGAGCTGCTCGACAACCTCGAGGCGCTCTGCCCCGCGTGGTTTGAGCCCCCCGCGCCGCTGCTCGAGGGCGTGCCGCTGAATCGAGGCGACACCGAGCGCGTGCGCCTGAGCGAGCTCAACACGGGGGCGCTCGACATGAGCGCGCTCGTGTTTGAGCTGACGCCGCCCGAGGGCGCGGGGGCGGGCGGGGGCGCGGGGGGCGCGCAGGAGGACGACGCGGGAGACGCGGAGCTAGAGCTCCTCGGGGCGCTCGCGCCCTCTGAGCCCACCCGGCGCAGCCCGCCGCCGCGCCCCCCCGCGCCCCTCGCTCCCGCTCGGCGGCGGGCAGCCGCTCCAGCCGATTCCGCCCCCGCTCTTCACCTCCCTCCTCGCGCCGCCCCGGGCGGACGCGCTCGAGATCGAGGAGAGCGCCACGCTCCCCTTCTTCCACGACGCGCGCCTGCCGCTGCCCTCCCCCAGCGCGAGCGCGCAGCGCGCCGAGCACTCGTCGACGGTGGTGCTGCCGCCGCTCGCGCTCGGGCGGCGCGACGACACGCTGCCCACCGCGCTCCGCTCGGAGCACACGGCGCGGACGAGGATGCAGAGCGCGAGCGTGTGGGGCTACGCGCTGATCGCGTCGGCGGCGCTCATCGTGGTGGGCGCCCTCTGGAGCGCGCCGGGCGCCTCGCGCGAGCCCCTCAGCGCCGGCCCGCCCGCCGCCCCGCCCGCCCCCCTCCTCGCGCTCTCCCCTGAGGCCTCTGCCGCCTCCTCCGCCGCCGCCTCTGCCGCCGCCTCTGACGCCGCCGCCGCCGCCGCCGCCACCGCTGCCGCTGCCTCTGCCTCTGACGCCGCCTCTGCCGCCGCCCCTGCCGCCGCCTCTGCCCCCGCTCCTGCCGCCGCCTCCCCCGAGGAGCTGCGGCCCGCGGGCGCCCTCGACGCGCTGCTGCACGTGCCCCTGCCGGGGGCGCTGAGCGAGCGCGACGAGGGGCGCGCGCTAGAGGAGCGCGCGCTGGAGGGGCGCGCGCTGGAGGGGCGCGCGCTGGAGGGGCGCGGGCGAGAGAGCACAGCGCCGCAGGGGCGCGCCGCGCCCCTCGGCGCGGCGCCTGGCGCGTTGAGCGCCGCGCCCTCCCCGCGCCACCCCTCCGCCGGCGTCAGAGTCGAGGCGCTGCCCCCCTCCCCTCCGGCGCGCGCCGCGCTCCCCCCGAGCGCGCCGCGCGCCCCGCGCGCGCCTCGCGCCGCCCCGCGCCCCCGCGCCCCCCTCGCCGCCAGCAAGCCCCTCTCCGACGCTACGCCCGCGCTCCCGCCCGCCCCCGCCCTCTACCCCAGCGCTCCGCGCTACGTGAAGCTCTACCTCGACCCCACCGTCAGCATTTACCCCGGCGAGGCAATCTCGGTGAGAGTGGAAGTCTTCGACAGCGCCGGACGTCAGCTCCAGGCCCAGTGGGAGATCGAGTATCGCCACCAGAGCGCGCCGCCCGTCAAGAGCCGCCAGTCCACCTTTACGCTCAAACAACTCGGTGAGTGGTTCTTTAAGGCCTGCGTGCAGAACGTCTGCAGTCGCGAGCTGCGCTCGTTTGTTCGAAGCAAGCATGTGCCCTAGCCCTTGGCGCGGGGAGTGATGAGGAGCTGACCTCAGAGATCAAGACCCTCCTCTCTGAGGCGCAGTTCGTTGGAGAAGGACATCGTAAGGTTAAGGTCTGGGCTACACGCTTTGAGGTGCTTGAGGTGCTTCACCAAGCTGTTCATCACTCCTTTGGCGCGTTTCCACTCTCCTGGGTTGCAATCTGTGACCTGTTCCTCAAATCGCTTGCCCATGAAACCCTAGGGTCGTACAAAAGAAGGCTTGTGTCCGAACATAGCGGATGTACTCGCGGCTGCGCCCCCCTCCCGGCGCATCGAGCACAGGAGGTTTGAGCAGATGTCACGTAAGACCACGGAACCACGCGCATTGGCATCCATCCTTGGTCAACCCTCTTCGTCGGGGCTGTGGACTCAAGGGCGTCTCTGGGCCTTGTTCGCAACCGGGCTCCTCATTGTCTCGTCGACGGCGTGTGATGCTAAGGACGATGCAGCCGACCTAGATGCGGCATCGCTGTCCGATGAAGGTCGCACGACAGACGACGTGCTTGATTTAGGTTCGGACGTGATCGCTGCACCCGATAGCCTTGAGCCGGAGGAAACCTCCGGCACGTCCGATGTCGAGGACTCCAAGGGCGACATGCTAGACCCCTCCGATGTTTCGCCGGTCGACGGGGGCAATGTGGATGCCGACGTCGACGCCGACGCGGGACGCGACGGGGACTACTCTCCGAGGGAGCCGATATGCGGTGATGGGTTGGTGGAAGGAGACGAGGCCTGTGACGACGGCAACGAGGATGACACGGACAACTGCATGTCGGACTGCATGACTCCCGCGCAGCTCACGAAGTCCCTCGGACCTATCTCGCTTCAACCCAATCCGCACCGCCCCGTGATCAATATCTACCTGGTGTCACCTGGAGGAGCGCTCCAAGCTGAGCTGGCCTATGACCAACTCGGCACCCCCGACAGCGCAGGTGCCGTCCTCGACTATGATCCCTATCCATCCTCAGACCACTTCGCCACCATCCGGGTCTTTGACCCGGATGAAGAGCTCGTCCACTGGCACGCTCAAGCCCAAGCCGCTGGGGCTCGGACCCCTGAGGTCCGGCGGTCGGAAGTCGAACCCCCACCCAGAGGCTTCAACTTCGCCGAGAACGGCGCCATGCGTGGCTATCGCATCTCGCTCGCGCAGGCGGGCGTGCACCAGATCCGAATCGCAACGAACTCGCTGAAAGGGGCCGTTGCCCTCCGCTTACCCGAAGGTGTCGGCTGGGGCTTCGCAGTCCCAAGTGGCCGTATGCTTTGGCCCTTATGCGGACACGGTTGCGCCTCCGACGCGACCTCTTTCTACGCTTGGGCCCCGCGCCACAGGACCTCCAAGCTGTTCCTCGACCTCGAGGTTGTCGGCGGCAATGTCCCTTTGGTGCGTCCTGGCGATGGGAGTTCGCCTTTGCCGGTCTCTCTGAGCAACAACGTGATGCGACACATCGTCGAGCCTGGCTCAACCAACGACGGAGAGGTCTGGCGGCTCGATTTTCCCGCGGCGACCTTGTCCACAACACGCATCACCGTGGGGGCGTCTGGGCTGCCTCTCATCTTCTGCGACTCCGAGAGCACCGCGACCTCCTTGCAGGCCTCGGTGGTGCGGACGGTCGGACCGGATGGCAACGAGACCTTGGTCTCCCACCACTTCCAACGCGAGATTCTGTCGCTTCTTCCGCAGCTGGCTTCGCTAGCCGGAACTGACTCGGACTCTGACAACCTGAACAGCAACGCGTTCGTCGAGGCCAAGGCCAGGTCAGCCGCGTGCGTCGGCAGCCCTGCTGCGCCGCTCTCACCGGACAGTGTCTGGCGCCACACGAGCCTTCTGCACAGCTACGACAATCCTCTGCGGGCCGTGCGCTTCTATCTCTCGCGGGCGAGTGTGGACCATGGGGGCGTAACATACGGGACTAGCGAGAGTTTTTCGCGTCGAGGCTTGGAGTTTGGCGTCGGAAAGCATTTCGCAGGCGCGGTGGGGTTACACCTCCTTCACAAACAGGTCTGCCGCCACACCTCTGACTGCACCACTGGAGCGACCTGTACCAACAACACGTGTGACGTCGAGTTC
>VGTA01000066.1 GCA_016874875.1 Deltaproteobacteria bacterium
GCTGGTGCTGTTTGTGTTTGTTCGCCAGACCTACGCGCGCAGCGCGGCGGTGAGCGCGCGCCTCGATGAGCTCAAGGGGCGCCTCGCGCTCTTAGAGGGTCGCGAGGGTCGCGAGGGTCGCGAGGGCGCGGGCGCCAACGGCGGCGCGCGCCGCGAGGAGGGCTGAGCGATGGGCACCCTCTTTATGACTCCCCCGCCCACCCACCTCGTCTACATCCCGGCCATCCTCCTGCTCGGCGCCGTCATCGGCTACGTGCTCGGGCGCCGCGCCGGCGTCAAGGAGGGGCAGGCCCGCGCCCTCGGAGGCGAGGGGCTAGGCGAGGACGATGACCTCTAGCCGCCCCGCCCCGCCCGCTGAGGGGGACTCCCACCCCGCTGAGGGGGAGGGCTTGCGCGCCGCGCTGCGGGCGGACGCGCGCTGGGCGCTAGAGGCGCGCGGGCGCTACGTGGCGCTGCGGCGAGACCTCCACGCGCACCCCGAGCTGGCCTTTGAGGAGGTCCGCACCGCCGGGGTGGTGGCCCGCCACCTGCGCGCGCTGCCCGTGGCGCCCGGCGCCGCCCTGGAGGTGGTGGAGGGGCTGGCGCGCACGGGGGTGGTGGCGCGCCTGCGCGTGGGGCCCGCGGGGGGGCTCGGGGCGCGGCGGGTGGGGCTGCGCGCGGACCTCGACGCGCTCCCCATGCGCGAGGAGGGCTGCCCCGCGCACCGCTCTCGCGCGGAGGGGCGCATGCACGCGTGCGGACACGACGGGCACACGGCCATGCTCTTGGCGGCGGCGGAGCGCCTGTGCGCGGCGCCGCCGGCGGGCGCGGGGGAGGTGGTCTTTATCTTCCAGCCCGCCGAGGAGAACCTCGCCGGCGGGCGTGTAATGGTGGAGGAGGGGCTCTTTGAGCGCTTCCCAGTAGATGAGGTCTTTGGGCTCCACAACCTCCCCGGCCTCCCCCTCGGGCACATCGCAGCGCGCGTGGGGGCGCAGATGGCCTCGGCGGACTTCTTTGAGGCGACGCTCGAGGGCGTGGGGGGGCACGCGGCGTGGCCTCACCGCTGCGTGGACCCCGTGGTGGCGGCGGCGGAGCTGACGCTGGCGTGGCAGAGCGTGGTGAGTCGCGGCGTGGACCCCCTCGCCGCCGCCGTCTTGAGCGTGACGCGCCTGCAGGCGGGCGAGAGCGACAACGCCGTCCCCGCGCGCGCCCTCCTGCGCGGCACCGTCCGCGCCCTCGACGAGGAGGTCCGCGCGGGGATCGAGGCGCGCATGCGCCGCGCGGCGGAGGGCGTCTGCGCCGCCCATGGCCTCTCCCTCTCGTGGCGCTACGAGCGCCGCTACGCCGTCACCGTCAACGCCCCCGCCCCCACGACCCGCGCCCTCGCCGCCGCGCGGGAGGCGCAGCGCGCGCTGCGCGAGGCGCTCGCCGCCCCCCCCGCCGCCCCGCCGCCGCTCGCCCCCGACGCCGCCGGTGCCCTCGCCCCCGACGCCGCCCTCGCCCCCGACGCCGCCCGCGCCCTCGCCGCCGCCGCCGTGGACCCCCACCCCGCCCCGCTCATGGGCGCCGAGGACTTTGGGTGGATGCTCCGCGCGCGCCCCGGCTGCTACGCCCTCCTCGGCGCCGGGGAGGGCCCCATGCTCCACCACCCGCGCTATGATTTTGAGGACGCCCTCCTCCCCGCCGGGGCGCTCTACTGGGTGTCGCTGGCGCGCGGCTTCTTTGTGCAAACTTTCGCACTTGGCGAGGCTTGAAGCGTGCGCCTCTGATATATAATCGCGCAGACTCTCCCCCCCCTCCCACACACACCTATCGACCGCGGGCCGCGCCGCTCAGCGCTAGGCCCCTCGCGCCGTGAGGCGCAGAGAGAGAGAATCAAGTGATCAGCAGACAGCTCCTGAGGCTAGGGATCGGCGCGCTCGTCGCCCACCTAGCCCTTGGGTGCGCGGAGCCGGTGGCAGACATCGACCGCACGCAGCCCAACAAGATTAAGAAGAGCGCCTTTGAGGGCGAGTGGTACTATCGCCAGACAGTGGTGGACGTGAACGGCACCGCCACCTCCTCGTTCGTGGCTCTAGAGGGCGACGGCGCGCGCGTCAAGTTCCAGGTCACCGAGAACATGCTCATCGCGCGCCGCACGCACGAGGACGTGCTCGGCGCCGACGCCCCCGCCTACAACGTGCCGCAGCAGTTCTTTGACGCCTACGCGGGCTTCAACAGCGACGACGACAAGGGCTCCCCCGTGGCCGCCTTTGGCATTCAGTCGCACTTTGACGTGCAGCGCGCCTACAACGCCTCCACCGGCGAGCAGTCCAACGTCATCATGGAGAACCTGATGGACCGCCCGTGGTTCTCGCGCGAGTGGATGCGCGTGATGTGGACGCAGAACATGATCGGCGCCATGGAGTCGGGGGTGATCCCCTACGCCAAGATGGAGGCGTCGATCCTGCCGCAGGACCAGGGCCTCGAGGAGCAGGACGTCACCTGGTTCATCGAGTGCAACCGCAAGGGCTCCATGGAGCAGGTGTCGTGCGACGCCCCGGACGCCGAGGTCACCTACATCGACACCGTCACGGAGTTCATCGCCACCCCCAAGTGGCCCGACTGCTTCGTGAACTTCTTTAGCGTCCCGAGCCTCTTTAACGCCGACTGCGGCACCGAGCGCATCTCCGTGCGCTCGAGCTTCGCCAAGATTCGCGACATCGAGACCTGCGACCTCGCTGACGGCTGCGACCCCACCTTCACGCTGCAGAACGACTTTGTGCCGCGCGAGTACGACAACTTCGCCGACAAGAAGTTTGGCTTCTTCCGCATGAACCGCGCCGGCTACGACCGCCGCTTTGGCTCGCGCGACGACAACGTCACCCAGTACGCGCAGATCCGCGCCCTGTGGCAGCGCTACACCCGCAAGACCGCCAACGGCAGCGTGGAGGACATCCCCTACCACGAGCGCGAGGTGAAGCCGATCCCGTACTACGTCAACGTGGACCACCCTTACGACCTCCTCGACGAGATAGGGCAGATCTCCGACGACTACGATATGGCGTTCCGCCGCATCATCTTTGCGCTGCACAACGACAGCGCCCGAGACGCCGGGCTCGCCGCGCCGTTCGCCACGATCGACGACGTGCCGCGGATGTTCTACATCTGCACCAACCCCGGCCCCGAGGACGTGGCCGCGGGGGAGCTCGCGCCCCTGCTGGAGCTCGAGGCCTTCTACACGCAGTCCAACGAGGCCTACCGCGTGGGCGCCTGCGTGCGCCCCGGCGAGCCCAAGCGCATGGGCGACGTGCGCTACAGCTTCTTTAACTTTATCAACGGCCCCAACCTCGAGGGCCCCCTCGGCTACGGCCCCTCGAGCGCTGACCCGATCACCGGCGAGCTCGTCAACGGCACCTCGAACGCTTATGGCGCCGCCATCGACTCGTACTCGCAGTACCTCCTCGACATGATCAATATCGTCAACGGCGACCTCGACGCCCGCGACATGGGCTACGGCAAGAACGTGGAGGCGTACTTTGACGCCCTCCGCGCGCAGGCCGCTAGCGGCGAGGTGGTGGAGGGCGTCTCCATGCAGGCGCTGAGCCTCAGCAATGCCAACGACGTGAGCCTGAGCGCCGCCAAGGTGTCGCTCGAGCGCGCGCGCATGGAGAAGGCGCGCGAGCAGATTCTGCACAAGCTCTCGCAGCCCAAGATCAAGCAACTGCTGAGCGCCGGCGAGGAGCCGCTGCGCCTCAAGAGCGCCTTCCAGGCGAACCCCCTGCAGAGCCTCCAGGGCACCGCCATCGAGCAGAAGGTGCTGTTCCCGGAGCTCGTCAAGGGCCTGAGCATGAACCGCCTGCAGGACGCCGGCGACCTCGACGAGGCCACCCTCGAGCAGGTCTCGCCCCTGCGCGGCATGAGCCCCGCCGCCCTGCGCGCCAAGCTCAAGGAGGTGGAGCTCCACAACATCAAGAAGCGCATCCACTTCGCCAACGAGGGCTTTGACCCCAAGTTCCTCGGCTGGGCCCGCGAGGGGCGCCAGATCCGCGACAACCTGCGCTCTCAGGGCGTGGAGGAGCAGGACGTGCAGTTTGAGCTGTGGAAGTGGGTCCGCGGCAAGGCCTACATCGGCCTTCAGGAGCACGAGGTGGGGCACAGCCTCGGCCTGCGCCACAACTTCGCCGGCTCCACCGACGCCCTCAACTACTTCCCGCAGTACTGGTCGATCCGCCAGAAGAGCTTTAAGCCCGACTGCAAGACCGAGGTGGAGGGCGGTCAGGCGAAGGGCAAGGGCTACCGCACCTTTGACGCCTTTGGGCTCGTGACCCGCCAGACCGCCCCCGGCTCCTGCCGCGTGGTGGACGAGGCGACGGGGCAGGAGACGGAGGAGTTCGCCGACGACGAGGCGCACGCGGACTCGTTCCGCGAGATCATGGAGGCGGGCCTCGAGACCTACGCCAACGCCTCGATCATGGAGTACGGCGCCACCTTCGGCCTCAACGACCAGGCCGGCCTGGCGCTCTTCGACTACGCCGCCCTCGCCTACGGCTACGGCGGCCTGCTCGAGGTCTTCAACACGCCCCCCCACAAGCTCGAGGTGTTCCACGCCTACAACGCCGAGAACGAGTTCCAGTCGGGCGAGTCGTACATGCGCCGCTCGGGCGAGCGCGTGACGGATATGCGCGACGTGGACGACTACCAGCTCCGCAACTCCGCCGGGCAGGTGGAGTACGACTCCGCGCGCGCTGAGGACCGCGAGACCTACCAGAACTTCAACGGCTTCCGCGACAACGGCTGGAGCTACTGGCACTACAGCGTGATCCCCGCCATGTTCTATGATGAGTCGCAGGGCGGCGCGCAGAGCGCCTCAGAGGGCGCCTCAGAGGGCGCCTCAGAGGGCGCCGGCGCCCCCAAGTCCCCCGCCCAGCTCGCCGAGCAGATGCAGCTGAGCAAGCGCGTGAGCTTTGAGGGCATCGGCTCCATGTGGCGCCTCTACGACCGCAGCCTCGTGCCTGAGAAGAAGGTCAAGGAGGAGAACCTCGTGGAGGTCCCCTATAAGTACTGCGAGGACCTGTTCGCCGGCGCCTCCACCGTGGACTGCCAGCGCTGGGACACGGGCGCGGACGACTACGAGATCCTCAAGACCTACATCGACCGCTACAAGTCGTACTACCCGCTCGAGTCGTTCCGCCGCGGCCGCCTCACCTGGGGCCTCGACATGTACCCGCTCATCATGCGCACCCTCAGCCGCTACTTTGACCGCATGCTCAAGCACTACCAGTACTGGCTGCTCAACGCCTCGGCGCGCGGGGTGGGCTGGTACAACAGCGACTACGCGGGCCTCTCGGCGTCCATCGCCGCGCAGGAGGCGGTCAACTTCCTCGCGAGCGTCTTCACCATCCCCTCGGTGGGCACCTACGTGCTCTCCGAGCGCGAGGGCGTGTACATGAACGTGGACTCCGAGGGCCTCGGCATCGGCAGCGCCGGCCTCAGCCGCGACGCGCTCGAGGACCTCGACCAGAGCAAGTCGTTCTGCCTGAGCGTGGCCAACGACGCGCGCTACCAGTTCGACCAGTTCGTGGAGTCGCGCGACAGCGACAACCAGGGCGAGCGCCCCTACTACTTCCCCTTCATGCTCGGCGTGAAGTCGCACTTCTGGGACAAGTACATCGCCATGATGTCGCTCACGGAGGGCTCCGTGGACGTGCTCGGGCAGGACTCCGCGTCCAACAACCAGAGCTTCTTCATCCCGCCCATGCTGGTGTTCGCCGACGAGCTGTATCGCCTGTTCTCGGGGCTGATCACGGAGAACGTCCGGCAGAACATCGGCATCTGCGTGGAGGTGGACGCCAACGGCGACATCCTCAAGTCCGAGGGCGACATGGGCTGCCCGAGCACCTGCTCGGCGGGCTGCGCGAGCAACTGGAAGCCCATGGACCTCGTGCGCACCGCCGCCTCCGCCGCCTGCCCCCCCGAGGGCACGCGCCGCTTCGTGGCGGTCAACCCCTACACGAGCGCCTACGGCAACGGCGACTTCAACATGCGCTACCTCGCCGCCCTCTTTGGCGCCGCGTCCTTCCAAGGCAACATGAACTATGACTGGATCGACACCGCGGGCCTCTACGTGAAGGGGCGCGCGGACACGCCCGAGCTGAGCGCGGAGCTGGCGGGGACGTATGAGCCCTGGGAGTTCACCGACACGGTGGGCATCTCCAACGGCATCACCTATGTGGCCTACTGCCCCCCTGGCTACGTGACGAACGCCGATGATGAGATCCCCCGCCCCGGCTGCGACATGATCTTGTCGATGCGCAAGAAGGCGGAGACGCTGCAGCTGCGCCGCATCGAGGACGCGCTTGAGCTCGGTCGCCTCAACCAGCGCGACGTGGGCGACGACCCGCTCAACCCGGCGGACCCCGAGCGCGTGCGCCGCATCCTCGACCGCGAGTTCCCCGCCAATGGCTTCTCGGAGTTCTACGACCTCGAGCAGCAGCAGGAGATGGCGCGCTTCCACAATGAGCTGCTCCGCCACTTCTTCTTTGTGCAGTGAGTCGCGGCGCGCCCCTGAGGCCCCTCTGGCGGCGCGCGTGAGCTGACTCCGCGCCTCTCTCCCCCGGGGCGCCCCCCCCTGAGCGCCCTCCGCGCCCCGCGCGCGGAGGGCGCTCAGCTTTTTGGGCGACCCCGCGACCTCGCGCGCCGCGACCCCCCACCCCTCTCCTAAGAGTCCCCCATGAGCGCAGACACCCCCCTCGACGTCACGCCCTCCCTCACCCTGCCCGCCGCCGAGCTCAGCTACCGCGTGTGCCGCGCGAGCGGCCCCGGTGGGCAGCACGTCAACACCTCCAACACCAAGGTGCAGCTCCTGTGGTCGCCGCTCACGAGCGCCGCCCTCAGCGACGAGCAGCGCGCCCTGGTGCTAGAGCGCCTGCGCGGGCGCATCAGCCGCGAGGGGCAGATCACGTGCTCGTCGGACGCCCACAGGAGCCAGGCGCGCAACATCGACGAGGCGCGCGCGCAGCTGAGCGCCCTGCTCGCCCGCGCCCTCCACGTGCAGAAGGTGCGCAAGGAGACGGCGCCGAGCCGCGCGCAGCGCGCCAAGCGCCTCCGCGCCAAGCGCGAGCGCGGCGAGGTCAAGGCGTCGCGCCGCGAGGGCCCCTCGGGGTGGGACTGAGCGGCGGGCGCCTCGCTGCGCGGCTGAGCTTGGGGGCGGGGGCGGGGGCGACGGCCCCTCGGGGGGGGCTGAGCGGCGGGCGCCTCGCTGGCGCCAAGGCGCTCGCCTAGAGCGCTCCGCGCGACCACGCCGCCTTAGGGGCCTGCGCGCGCTCCATGAGCGCGTGGAACAGCTCGCCCACCTCGCCGCCGCCCACCGCGCCGCCCTGCGAGGGGGGCGCGGGGGGCGAGGGGGGGTCGCCGCCCTCGAGCGCGCGGACCTGCGCGGCGAAGGAGCGCATGCCCTCCTCAAGGGCGTCGAGGGCGCCAGCCGGGGTGTAGCGCGGCGCCCCCTCACCCACCCAGAGCGCCTCGCGCCCCTCCGCGTCGAGCCCAAAGGAGAGGCGCGCGCCCCCCTCGCCGCCGCAGGTGAGCGTAAAGCGCCGCGCGCGCGCCGCGGCGAGGGGGGCGGCGGTGAGGGTGGCGCGCAGGTGGGGGGCGCGCAGGGTGAGCGTGAGCCCCTCCCCTCGCCCCTCTCGCCCCTCTCGCGGCGCGACGAGGAGCGCCTCCACGCCCTCGGCGCGCAGGGCGGGGAGGCACATCTTGAGCAGCGTCAGGTCGTGGACGCCGAGGTCATAGAGCGCCTCACAGGGGCGGCGGGCGGGGGCGCCGAGGGGGCCGCTCTGGAGGCGTGTGGCGGTGAACTCCCACGGCGTGGCGGCGCTCGGCGCGGGGAGGGCGCGCGCCTCCTCGGCGAGCAGGCGGGCGAGGGGGTGGTGGAGGTAGGTGTAGCCGAGGTGCAGCGCTCGGCCCCGCGCCGCGGCGCGCGCGCGCAGGTCGCGCAGCTCGCGGAGGCTCGCGCCGCAGGGCTTCTCGAGCCACACGTGCTTGCCGGCCTCAAGGAGGGCGGCGGCGACGGCGTGGTGGGTGTGGGGGGGCGTCGCCACGAACGCCGCCCGCGCCCCCTCGTCGGCGAGGAGCGCGGCGAGGGTGTGACTCTGGGGGCGCTCGGGGCGGGCGTCGTGGGTGGCGCGCAGGGCGAAGGGGGCGCCCGGGGCGCAGAGCTTGCCCCGCAGCACCTCCCCCCAGCGCCCGAGGCCCACGAGCGCGGCGGGGAGGGGCTCGGGGGCGCGCTCTCGCCCGCTCGGCGCGCGTGTGTGCATGTTCTTGGGCCCTCTCCGCGTGGTGGACTTGCGCCTCTCGCCCGCTTACCGCATAAAGGGCGCGCGCCCCACGGGGTGTAGCACCTCACCCTCCGTAAGTCTATTGAGCCTCACACGCGAGCCCCCCATGAGCGAGCCCCTCCCCTCCGAGCCCAGCGCCCCTGAGCTCCCCCCTGAGATCGCGCGGCGACGCACTTTCGCGATCATCAGCCACCCCGACGCGGGCAAGACCACCATCACCGAGAAGCTCTTGCTCTTTGGGGGCGCCATCCAGCTCGCCGGCGCCGTGCGCGGGCGGCGTAACGAGAAGCACGCCACGAGCGACTTCCTTAAGGTGGAGCAGGAGCGCGGCATCTCGGTGAGCAGCGCGGTGATGAGCTTTGAGCACCTCGGGCGCGCGGTGAATCTCCTCGACACCCCGGGCCACGAGGACTTCAGCGAGGACACCTACCGCGTCCTCACCGCCGTGGACTCCGCCCTCATGGTGCTCGACGCCGCCAAGGGCGTGGAGGAGCGCACGCGCGCGCTCATGGATGTCTGCCGCCTCCGCACCACCCCCGTGGTCACTTTCGCCAACAAGATGGACCGCGAGGCGCTCGACCCCTTTGACCTGATGTCGAACGTGGAGAGCACGCTCAAGATCGCCTGCCGCCCCTTCACCTGGCCCATCGGCATGGGGCGCAGCTTTCAGGGCGTGTATGACCTGATTCACAAGCGCGTGGTGTTCTACGAGGCGGCGGAGCGCGGGCGCGCCAACGCGCAGTGCTTTATCGATGACCTCCACTCCCCGGAGCTCGACTACGAGCTCGGGGCGCCGGCGGCGGCCAAGCTGCGCGAGGACCTCGAGCTGCTCGAGGCGCTCGACCCCTTTGACCCGGTGGCGTTCGCGGAGGGGCGGCAGACGCCCGTGTTCTTTGGCAGCGCCATCAACAACTTTGGCGTCAAGGAGCTGCTCGACACCTTCGTGGAGATCGCCCCCTGCCCGCAGCCGCGCGCCACCACGTCGCGCGTGGTGCAGCCCGGCGAGGAGCGCCTCACGGGGTTCATCTTTAAGATTCAGGCCAACCTCGACCCCGCCCACCACGACCGCATGGCCTTTATGCGCATCACCTCGGGGCGCTACGAGCGCCGCATGAAGGTGCGCCACGTGCGCCTCAATCGCGAGATGGCGATCAACAACGCCACGGTGTTCTTGGCGCAGGACCGCGTGGTCACGGAGGAGGCGTGGGCGGGCGACATCATCGGCGTGCACAACCACGGGGGGCTGAAGGTGGGCGACACGCTCACGGAGGGGGAGCTCCTCAAGTTCACCGGCATCCCCTCCTTCGCCCCCGAGCTGTTCCGCCGCGCCCGCCTGCTCGACCCCATGAAGTCCAAATCGCTCGTCAAGGGCCTCGAGCAGCTCTCCGAGGAGGGCGCCGCGCAGCTCTATCGCCCCCTCGAGGGCTCAGACTACATCCTCGGCGCCCTCGGGAGCCTGCAGTTCGACGTGATCGCCTCGCGCCTCGAGAGCGAGTACAACGTGCGCGCCCTCTTTGAGGCGGTGCCTCTGGGCGCGGCGCGCTGGGTGCTGTCGTCGGACGAGGAGGCGCTCGAGAAGTTTAAGCGCGAGAACCGCCACCGCCTGTTCACCGACATCGCCGGCAACCTCGCGTACCTCGCGCAGAGCAAGTGGTCGATCGACTACGCTCAAGAGCAGCACCCCAAGCTGCGCTTCGTGGCCACGATGGAGATCTGAGCGCACCCCACCGATCAGACTACACTCAGACCACACTCAGACCACACTCAGACCACACTCACACCACACAGGCGCTACGCGCGCACGAGAGGAGCCCTTGAGCGATGAGACGACACCACTGGTGGGTGGGGCTGGCGGGCGCGCTCGGCGCCTTGGCGTGCGACGGCGACGCTCGCGGGGGCGCGGCGGGGGGCGCG
>VGTA01000067.1 GCA_016874875.1 Deltaproteobacteria bacterium
CGCGCGCTCCGCGGCGCGCCCCTCCCCGCCGTCGCCGTGCGCGCGCAGCCACGACGCGGCGCGCACGTGCGTGAGCGCCCAGCCCGAGAGCGCCTGCGCGCTCGACAGCTCCGCGCGCGCCGCCCGTCGCAGGCGCGCGCCCACGAGCGCCACCGGGGCGAAGAGCAGCGGGTAGAGCGCGAGCACGAGGAGCCCCAGCTCCCCGCTCACCACATAGGCGGTGAGCGCGAGCGTGAGCACCTGCGCCCCGTCGCGCCACAGCGGCGCCACCCCCTCCTCCACCCACCGCTCAAGGCGCTCCACGTGCCGCGTGAGCAGCGAGTGCAGGCGGGCCTCACCGGCAGCCTCGCGCGCGTCGAGGGGCGCCTCCACGAGCGCCCACGCCACCCGCGCCCGCACCGCGCGCCCGAAGCCCGCCGAGAGCGCCGCGAGCGCCAGGCGCTGCCCCAGCTGCGCCGCCCCCTTGAGGAGCGCCGCGAGCGCCACGAGCCACGGCAGCCACGCGCGCACCACCTCCGCGGAGGGCGGGGGCGGCAGGTGGGGGCGCAGCGCCGGGGGCCAAGCGGGGGGCTCGCCCCCAAAGGCGAGCCGCAGGAGCGGCCCCACCAGCAGCCCATACGCCCCCCCCGCCGCGGCGAGCGCCGCGCTCGCCCCCAAGAACGCCGCGAGCGCCCCGCGCGGGCAGCGCCTCACGAGCGCCCCCCAGAGCCCCTCGGCGCCCCCGCCCCCCGCGCCGGGCTCAGAAGCGCCAGCGATAGCGCACCTCACCGCGCTCCTGCGTGGCGCCGAACGACAGCCCGCTCGCCGCCCCGTCGGCGGGCGAGAGCACCTGCCCCTTGTCGTGATCGGCGCTCACCCACAGATACACGCTCAGCCCCACCGCCAGCGCCCCCGCCACCATCGACACGTCCGCCACCAGCGCGTCGGACTCCGCCTGCGCCTTAAAGCGTTCATGGTCGTGGCGCGTCGCCTGCCGCGAGCGCTCCGCGGCGTCGAGCGCGGAGAGTCCATAGACCGCGCCGAGCGCGCCCGCCGCCACCCCCGCCGTCAGCGACGCCCACGGCCAGTAGCTCACCGGGCCCTCCTCCACCGCCGGGCCCACCGGCGCCGCCGGCGCCAGCGGCTGAATCGTGACCTCGCCGCCGAGCAGCTTGAGGCGATGGATGATGGTGGTCTCGTCCACGGGCTTGGTGGCGAGGTAGGCGCGGTACCACTCCACCGCCCCCTCCCTGTCGCCCATCAGCTCCCGGCTACGCGCCACGTTAAACAGGAGGTCGTGGTAAGGAATCAGCGCGTACGCCCCCTGAAAGTGCTCCGCGGCGCGCTCATAGTCGCGTTTTTGAAAAAACACGAACGCCTTAAAGAAGAGCGCCTCCGCCTGATCGATCACCTGCTGGCTGAGGGAGTTGTCCTTGATGTTGTAGTCCACCTCCTCCCCCTTCGCGGGCGCCTTGCCCTCCGCGCGCGCCGGCGAGGGCGCGCAAGGCGAGAGGGCGCCGAGCGTTGCGGCGGGCGCGCAGAGCGCGAGCGTCATCAGCGCGCGGAGCCGAGGGCGGCGGGGGAGGGGCGGGCGGCTGCGGTGCACGGCTACTCTACTTTAAATAGGGTGGGTTGCCAGCGCGCCTGGGTGTCGCGCGCCGACGCGGGGTCGAGGTCTGCCTGATAGAGCGAGCGCCAGTACGCGCTCAGCGCGGCGTAGTACCCTGTGGGCTCCTGCCCATTAAACAGCACCTCAAAGCGCGGCTCAAGCGCCTCGCGCCTAAAGGAGAACGCCGTGAAGCGCACCTGCCCCCCCGACGCCGGCTCTAGGTAGACGGCGAGCAGCGCGTCGATCCCAAAGTTGAAGCTCGCCTCGTAAAAGAACTCCGCGAGGTATGTGTCGCTGTAGACCTCGGGGCCGCGCAGCGGCATACGGTCAAAGGGCGCGAAATCTTGATCATAGTTCTTAGCGCGCTTGAGCGTCGCCTTGAACTTCTTGGACTTGCCGTTCTCGAGCGTGATGAGCGTCCCCCAGCGGGCATAGCCGAGCTTACGCACCTCCACGAGATGCACCCCCGCCGACATAAAAGGCGCGATGTAGGGCGTAGTGCGGTCCACCACCCCCACCGCCGTGTTGTTCACGAACACGTGCGCCCCATCCACGTCCGCCGTCAGCGACAGCTCTGCCGTCCCAGAGATGGGACTCTCCCCGCAGATGTCCACCAGCGCGTCGTACTGCTCAATAGGCCCCACGCTGCCCGTCAGGTTGCGCGAGAGCGACACATACTGACAGTAGAGCTCGCGGGCCTTCTTCTCGATCTTCAGATTCTTGTGCGTGATGTAGTCAAAGTAGAAGATGCTCTGCAGGAGCGCCTCATCGCGCACAAACGGCACCCCCTTGAGATAAAAGCGGCGGGCGCGGAAGAGCTGCTCCTTGGCCTCCTCGCTCTCCCCCGCCTCGAGCGCGCGCTGCGCCTCATTGAAGTGGCGCTCGGCGGTGTGCAGGTTCGCCTTGCTGAGCTCCCCCACGTCAAAGAAGAGCTCAAGTGGATAGAGGCGCCCTGGGGCGGCGCCGCTGGCGTCGGCGAACTGCACCATGTCGCGCAGCTTGCGCTCCACCTGCGCGCGCAGGCGCTCGGGGACGCCGTCGCGCGCGAACACCATCACCCCCACGCGCGGCTTCTTAGGCGCCGGGGCGGCGCGCGAGGCGCCGAGGGGGGCGAGCGCGAGGAGCAGGGCGCACGCGAGCGAGAGCAACAGCGAGAGCGACAGCGACAGCGACAGCGAGAGGGAGAGCGCGCGCGCGGAGGCCCCCCGCGACGCCGCGCGCGCCCCGCTCAGGCGCCCGCCGCCCGCGCCTCGGGCGAGAGCATGTGGGCACATCAGCGGAGGTCATCCATCGTGAAGGAGATCACATACACGCGCTGCCAGGTCTTGTCCTCCGAGCCGCGCATCCCCGCCGCCCTGTACGCCAGCGCCATCTCGCCGCCGCTCAGGTAGGTGATCGAGAGGTCGGAGTTGATCTGGGTCTCCTGCGTCAAGACCCCCGACTTGCCCGTGTTGCGATTCACCCACATGATGGGGTTATTGCGCTCAAAATCCCGCTTCACGAAAAACAACGTCGAGCCGTCCTTCGACCACGCGGGCCCCTTGTGCTCATCCACCACCACGTCCTTGGCGAGGCGCTTGGCCCCCGCGCCGCTGGCGTCCACCACCCACAGGTCAAAGATCTTGTCGCTGCCGCTCTCGTGGTTGGTGTAGAACGCCACCGCCTCCCCCGACGGCGACCAATGAGGGCGAATCTCGTCCTCCGCCCACTCCGTGAGGGCGCGCGTGGTCTGCTCAGGGCGCTTGATGTCATCGATCACCATGATGTCCTGCCCGCGCGCCTTCTGCGAGCGGATAAAGAGCAGACTCTGCGCCGCGGGATGCCACTGCGGGTGATACTCGGTGAAATCAGGCGTCTGCGTGAGGGGGATGGGGCGCTCCATATCCCCGCCAAAATCGATCATCATGATGTCGCCCGAGTCGCGCTGCTGTGACGTAAAGGCGAGGTAGTTGGAGTCCGCCGAGATGGAGGGCTGGCCGTCATTGCCCTTGTTCTTGGTCAGCCACGTCCCGTCACCGTAGATGTCAAAGTTCTTAAACTGAGGGTTTTGAGTACTAAACACATAGGGGGGATTCAGCATCTCCATGTCAGGCGTCCAGGTGAACTCCACCACCGGGGGCGCCTTACCGTCTGCGAGGCGACTCGACTGCTGCCCGAGGACGCCCACCTGCTCCTCCTTGGTCACCTGAAAGCGCTCCGAGAGCGTCATGACCCACACCTGACGCGTCTCCTTCTTAGGGAAGTACACCTCCACCGCGAGGCGCTTGCCGTCGGGGGACCACTGCGGCGCCTGGCAGTGCGAGCTGGGGCGCGCGGCCACCTCTTGGGGCACGCTCACCTTGGCCAGCGCCTCGGCGCAGAGCCACAGCGGCGAGAGCTGCAGCGCGGCGACGGAGAGGGAGCAGGAGAGGGCGCAGGAGAAGGAGAGCGGGAGAGAGCGGGGGAGAGAGCGAGGGAGAGAGCGGGGGAGAGAGCGGGAGAGGCGAGTCTTCACGGGAGTCCTCCTTCTGAGTAGTGGGAGACGGGCGCGCGGGCGCTGACGGTGGGGGGCGCGCCCAAGGGAACGCGCGGCGACGGGAGAGATTGTGGCGTCTTCTTCATTATTGGATCACGATTCGCGCCTTGATGTCCTCCGCCGTGGCGCGCGTGAGCGCCACCCCCACCGCCGCCGCCAAGACGAGCGCCCCGCCGAGCGACACATAGACCCACGTGCGCGAGGAGGGCGGGGGCGGCGGGGGCGCGAGGGGGGCGGCGAGGGGCGTGAGCGGGACGCTGACCACGGGCATCGGCTGCGAGGGGGCGAGCTGGAAGGGCACCAGGTTGGCGCTGTAGTTGCCGTAGGGCAGGTAGAGCGACAGCGGCGACACCATGCCGCGGGCGAGGCGCTCGCGCGCCACCTCAAAGACCTGCCGCCGGTCGGGGTTGAGGAGCTTGCGCTCGCTCTCGAGCGTGAGCGCGCCCTGCTGCAGCGCGGTGCTCGACTCAAAGCGCACGGGCCCATACTCGCTCGACCAGGCGCTGTAGCGCTCGCTGAGCTGGTGGCGCTCGCTGGGGCTCTGCGACAGGCGGCGCGCGGCGCGGAGGTAGTCGAGCGCCTTGGTGATGTCGTACGTCTTGTAGCTCGCCTCCGCCGCGGCGGTGACCACGCGCACATCCACCGCCCCCTGCGGCGTCTCGAGCAGCACCTCGAGCTCGGCGAGCGCCTGGCGGTACAGCTCCTGGCGCATGTAGAGGGAGGCCTGGTTGAGGCGCTGCTCGTAGCTCGGGGCGCTCGGCTGCGCCCAGAGCGAGGCCGGCGGCGCGCAGGTGAGCAAGGACAGCGTGAGCGCGAGCGGGCGGGCGAGCGCGAGCGGGCGGGCGAGCGCGCGCGGGCGGCGGGCACGAGGGGACGAGCGGCATGGGGCGTTCATGCGTCTGTCCTCAGACCAAAGCAGGCGAGGGCGCCCCCGCGGGGGTGCGGCGCGAGGGGGGGCGGGGAGGCGGCGCAGCGGGCGGCGAGCCCCTGGGCGCGCGCGAGGGGGCAGACGCGCGCGTAGCTGCAGCCGCGCGCGCCCGCCTCCACGTCCTCCACCGACACGGCGTCCAAGGAGAGCTCGCGGTCGCCGAGCTCCGCCGCCGCCAGCAGCTTCTCGGTGTAGGGGTGGTGGGGGCGCGCGCCGAGGTCCGCGATGGGCATCTCCTCGATCACCCGCCCCCGCAGCATCACCAGCACCCGCGTGGCGATTTTGCGGACCAGGCCGAGGTCGTGCGAGATCAGCAGGTAGGTGAGGTCGTCGCCCTTCACCTCGCTGAGCAGGTCGATGATCTGCAGCTTGATCGCCGCGTCGAGTCCGCTGGTGGGCTCATCCGCCACGATGAGCGCCGGGGAGGTGGCGAGGATGCGCGCGAGCCCCACGCGCCGCTGCTCGCCCCCCGACAGGCTCGCCACGTAGCGCTCCTCGTGGCTGCCGAGTCCCACCCGCGCCAGCAGCGCCCGCGCGCGCTCCCGCCGCCCCTGCGCTGAGAGCGCGGGCTGGTGGAGGCGCAGCGACTCGTCGAGCATCTCGCGCACGCTCAGGCTGGGGTGGAGGTTGGCCTGCTGATTCTGAAAGATCATCTGAAAGCCGCGCCGCGCCGCACGCAGCGGCGCGCCCCCGAGGGCGCGCAGGTCCTCGCCGCCGAGGGTCATGTCGCCGGAGTCGAGCTGCAGCAGGCGCGTGAGGGCGCGCCCGAGGGTGGTCTTGCCGCTCCCCGACTCCCCGATGAGCGCCACCACCTCCCCGCGATAGAGGTCCACGTCCACGTGGTCGATGGCGCGCGTGACGCCGCCGTCGCGGCCGTGGAAGGCCTTGTTGAGGCCCCGGGCGCGCAAGAGCAGCGCCCCGGCGGCGGGCGCGGCGGGCGCGGCGGGCGCGGCGGGCGCGGCGCGCTCCACCAGCCCCGAGGCGTCGAGGAGGGAGCGGGTATAGGGGTGACGCTCCCCCACCCCCGCCCGCAGGTCCGCCGTGCTCGCCCGCTCGATCACGCGCCCGTGGCGCATCACGATCACGCGGTCGGTGAGGAAGAGCACCTCGCGGATGTCGTGGGAGATGTAGAGCATGGCGCACGACTCCTCGCGCACCAGCGCGCGCAGGAGCGACACCACCTGCGCGCGCACCGTGGCGTCGAGGCCCGTGGTGGGCTCGTCCGCCACCAGCAGCGTGGGCTTGCAGGCGAGCGCCACGGCGATCATGGCGCGCTGGCACATGCCGCCGGAGAGCTCGTGGGGGTAGCTGGCGAACACGCGCGGCGGGCTCACCATCTGCACGCGCTCAAGCCAGCGGAGCGCCTCGGCGCGGAGCGCCTCGGCGGCGGGGCGCGCGCCGCGCTTGGCGGCGGCGGCGGCGAGCGCCTCCACGAGCTGCTCTCCCACCGTCATCAGCGGGTCGAGGGAGCGGCGTGGGTTCTGGAAGATGGCGGTCACCGCCTGCCCCCACAGCGGCGTCATCACCGCCCGCGAGCGCCGCTGCCAAGCGCGGTCGCGCTTCTGCGTCACGCCCCTGCGCGCGTAGAGGTGCGCGGGCAGGTCGGCGAGCAGCGCGTGGGTGACGCCGGCGTGGGTGAGCGAGATAGCGCCCCCCACCACCCCCGGGTAGCCGTCCACGAGCCCCAGAATCGACTGCGTGCTCATGGTCTTGCCGCTGCCCGACTCCCCCAAGACGCCGAGCACCTCCCCCGGCGAGACGTCAAAGCTCACGCCGTCCACCACCGTCTTGCGCCCCGCGGGCGTGTCGAACGCCACGGTGAGCCCCTCCACGCGGACCACAGAGGCGCCGCTCATCTCCGCGCTCATCTCCGCGCTCATCTCCGCGCTCATCGCTTCACCTCCTCCTCGCGCTGCGCGAGGGCGTCGCCGAGCGTGAGGAGCGCGGCGATGGTGAGGATGATGGCGACGGCGGGGAAGAGCCAGGGCCACTCCGTGGGCGAGGTGCGCGTCTGCGCCACCATGTTGCCCCACGAGGGGCGCGGCTCCTGCACGCCGTAGTCGCCGAGGTAAGAGAGGGCGGTCTCGATAAAGAGCACGTAGGCGAACACGAAGATGAACTGGCGGATCAGGAGCGCGCGGCACTGGAGCCACAGCAGGTGGTAGCCGACGACCTTGAGGGGGTGGAAGCCGTGCGCCACGTGGGCGAGGATGTAGTCCTCCGCGGCGAGCGCCTCCACGCGGCGGCGCACGAGCGTGGCGACGCTGGGGACAAAGAGCAGACTCGAGGTGGCGGCGATGAGGGCGATGCTCGGCTGGTAGATGGTGCAGACGAGCACCAAGAAGACCATGCGCGGCAGCGTGTCGAGCAGCTCTAGGGCGGCGGCGATCCCCCTGCCGAGCCCCCCGCCCACATACCCCGCCGTGGCGCCGAGCGCGCCGCCCACGAGCGCGGCGAGCAGCCCCGCCAGCAGCCCGGGGAAGAAGAACGCCTCCACCCCCTTAAACACGCGGAACGCCACCGAGCGCCCCTGCCCGTCGGTGCCGAGCAGGTGCTCGGCGGAGGGCGGCAGGTAGCGGCGGCTGAGGTCGACCTCGAGGACGGGGTCGTACTCCACGAGGGGGTTGACGAGGCCGCAGAGCAGCACCGCCCCCACCATGAGCGCGCTCAGCGTGAGGCTAGTGGACCACGGCGCGCCGAGGGCGCGGCGCGCGCCGGCGCTACTCCACACGAGCCACCTCGCGGGGGTCCACCTTGGCCTTGACGAGGTCCAAGATCAGATTCATCAAGATCACCGCGGCGATGAAGAAGAGGCTCACGCCCACCACCACGGGCACGTCGCGCACCTTGGCGGCCTCAAAGAGCAGGTAGCCCGAGCCGTCGAGCGTGAAGATGTACTCCACCACCACCACGGCGCTGAGGACCAGCGGGAGGCGGGCGGTGAAGAGCGAGAGGGTGGGCACCACTAGATTCTTGACGATGTGCGGCCGAGTCCTCGCCCCCTTGGCGCGCACCGCGCTCATGAACTGCGCGCCGCTCACCGCCCGCAGCTCGGCGCGGACGGCGTTGAAGAGGTCCATAAAGAGCCCGTCGCCGAGCGAGATAGAGATCATGGCGAACGAGAACGGCGCCAGGGAGTCGCTGATGGACTGGTAGGTGGGGATCGGGTACCACGACGGCCCCACCCGCCCGCCCCCCTGCAGCTGCAGGTGGATGAGCGCGTTGATGCCGTGGGCGAGGCAGACCGCCACCACGAACGAGGGGGCGGCGTTGAGGAACGAGAGGGGGCCGAGGAGCAGCCCCTGGCGCGGCTGAGGGCGGCCGAGCGCCACGGCGAGGGCGTAGGCGAAGGTGACGCTGAGGAGGAGCGAGACGAGCGCGAGGCCGAGGGTGACGGCGAAGGCGCCGAGCGCCAGCTCCGCCACCCCCTCGCCCGGCGAGAAGGTGATCGAGCGCCCGAGGTCCCCCGTGGCCGCCCGCGCCGCCCAGCGGGCGTAGCCGAGCAGCACCCCGCTGTCGAGTCCGAACTCGGCGCGCAGGGTGGCGCGCGCCTCCTCGGTGCCGTTGAGGCCGAGGACGAGGTCGACCATGTTGCCGGGCGCGGTGCGCAGCGTGGCGTAGACCAAGAAGCTCGCGCCCACGAGGAGCGCGAGGCTGCGCGCGGCGCGCCGCAGCGCCCACAGGCTCATGGCGCCGAGGCCGAGGGGACGACTCATGGGGCTGACCTCCTCACGCGCGCGCCCTCACTTAAACGACCAGTCCTTAAAGAACGTGAAGTAGTTGTAGGGCTGAATGAAGATGTCGGAGAGCTGGCGGCTGACGCCGGAGTACACGTCGAGCGACCAGAGGAAGACGTAGGGGAGGTCGTCGTTGAGCATGAGGTGGAGCCGCATCATGATCTCCTTGTAGGTCTTGTGGTCGCTCTCCTTGCGCGAGGCGTCGAGCTGCTCGTCGATGGCGGCGTTGGAGTAGCCGATAAAGTTCTGCGGCTGACCTGTGCGGAAGAGGGGGAAGATGTCCTCGAGCTCCTCAAACGACCAGATGTTGACGGTGAGGTCGAACTTGCCCTGCTTCATCACCTGCTCGTTGTAGAGCGCCGCGTCCACGAACTTGGGCTCTACGACGATGCCCGCCTTGCGGAGGTCCGCCTGGATGGAGAGCGCGAGGGGCTGGCAGTTGGGGAGGTCCTTGTTGATCACGAGGTCGAACTTGAGCTTGGCGTTGCCCTTGACGCGCTCCTTGCCCTTGAGCTTGTAGCCCGCCCCCTCGAGCAGGGACTTGGCCTCCTCCACGTCCTGCTCGCGCAGCTCGACGTCAAAGTTGTAGTAGGGGCTCGACTCGGTGAAGGGGCCGCTCAGGAGGTCGCCCTGCCCGAGGTGCGCCTCGAGGAGCTCCTCGCGGTTGAGGGTGAGCGCCACCGCCTTGCGCACGCTAAGGTCGGCGAGGGCGGGATTCTTGTGGTTGAAGGCGAGGTACCACCACGCCACGGTGTGGTAGGGCTCAAGGACCACGGAGTCGCTGTTCTCAAAGGTGCTCATGCTCTTGGGGGGAATAAAGATCACCGTCTGCACGCCGGCGCCCTCGCCGGAGTACTTGAGCAGGTTGATCTGCTCGTTGGAGTCGGGCGTGTGCATCATCTCGATGGAGTCGATGGAGGCGCGCCCCCAGTAGTCGGCGTTCCTGTCGAGCTTGATGACGCGGAGGTCCGACTTGGCCACCTTGTAGGGGCCGGTGCCGACGGGGTACTTGGAGAAGCGGTCGAGGCGGTTGATCGCAGTGCTCGTGAAGTGGTGCTTGGGGATGATCTTAAAGGTGAAGTCCGCCGCGGGATTCTTGGTGGTGCGCAGGAGGGTGAACTGCACCTGCGCGGGGCCCATGACGCGGGCGGAGCGGATAAAGCGGAACTTGCTCTTGGAGGCGAAAATGGTCTTGGGGTCCTGCGCCGCCTCCACGGTGAAGACCACGTCCTCGGCAGTGAAGGGCTTGCCGTCGTGCCACTTGACGTTGGGCTTGAGCTGGAAGGTGATGGTGGCGCCGTCGGGGGAGACGCTCCAGCTGTGCGCGAGCACGCCCTCCACGTCGCCGCGCTTGTTCTTGGTCACGAGGGACTCAAACACAAACTCCGAGATGCGGACACCGCTCATATT
>VGTA01000068.1 GCA_016874875.1 Deltaproteobacteria bacterium
CCAAGTGCGCCATAAACCATTCCCCCACTTAAACCCATTTCATTCAACCAAATTGTACCATTTATAATGCAAATTACGAGCGAGCCCAAAAATAGCTGCTCGAATAGTTTAATAGATTTAGGCATTTCCATATCATATTTCTTTCAAAAGTTGTCTAGGGATAGGTAAAACAACCGCGAGTAGAAAGTGAACACCTAAGTATCTCTGTCATGAAAGCCGTACCACATCTGAACACTTCAGTCAAGCCTAACCTTAACCAAATAAAGAGGCGCCTGTCAAGCGTTAGCTTTAGCTTTAGCCTTAGCTTTGGCTCTAGTTCTAGCCTTAGCGCACGCTCCTCAGCGAGCGCCGAGCCGCGCCCCCCCCCCCCCCCCCCCCCCCCCCCCCCCCCCCCCCCCCCCCACCCACCCCCGCCTCCACCTGCTCCTCCGCCGACAGCCCCCACGCGCGCGCCTCCTCGCCGTCCAACACCACAAAATCCGCCGCGTCCCCCACCCGCAGCGCCGCTGGGCGCCCGCTCGCCTGCGCCCCCCCGAGCGCCGCGAGGCGCCACAGCGTCGCGCCCGTCCACGCCTCCCGCTCCCCCTCCCGCAGCGGCGGACACACGTTGCGCCGCTCCCGCGTCAAGCGCTGCCCGTACTCGAGCAGGCGCAGCTCCTCCGCCGCCGACACCGACACGTTGCTGTCGGACCCCACCGCCAGCGCCCCCCCCTCCTCGAGCCACTCAGGCGCCGCGAACAGCCCATCCCCCAGATTCGCCTCCGTCGTGGGGCACACGCACACCGCCGCCCCCGACCGCCCCAGCGCCGCGCGCTCCGCCGCCGTCATGTGCGTCGCGTGCACCAGCGTCCAGCGCGCGTCCACCGGCGCGTGCGCCAAGAGCCACTCCACTGGGCGCGCCCCGAGCGCCTCACGGCACCCCTCCACCTCCGCCCGCTGCTCGGCGATGTGCACGTGCACAGGGGTCTCCGCCGGCCCCAGCGCGCGCCACAGGTCCACCAAGGCGCGCAGGTCCTCCGGCGACACCGCGCGCAGCGAGTGGGGCGCGAGCCCGATGCGGACCTGCGGGTCCCCGGCGTACAGCGCGCGCAGGCGCTCCACGAGGCGGGCGTACTCGTCGAGCCCGCACACGAAGCGGCGCTGCTCCTCGAGCGGCGCGCGCCCGCCAAACCCCGACCAGCGATAGAGCACAGGCAGGTGCGTCACCGACAGCCCCTCCGCCCGCGCCGCGTCGATCACCCGCCGCGACAGCTCCGCCGGGTCGTCATAGCGGCCGCCGTCGGGCGCGTGGTGCAGGTAATGAAACTCACAGAGCGTGGTGTAGCCCGCCGCGCGGCACTCCCGCGCCACCGCCGCCGCCGCCCGCCCCACGTCCTCCGGCGAGCACCGCAGCGCCGCCGCGTACATCTGCTCGCGCCACGACCAGAAGTGATTCGCCCCCGCCACGCGCCGCTCCGTCCGCCCCGCGATGGCGCGCTGAAAGGAGTGGCTGTGGGCGTTCGACAGCCCCGGCAGCACCACGCCGCCGAGGCGCACGTCCCCGGGCCGCGGGGCGACCCCCGCGGCCGGCGACCCCTCAAGGGCCACCACGCGCCCCGCGTCCACCGCGAAGCGCACCCCGCGCGCCCACCCGCCCCCCGTGAGGGCGTGCGGCGCGAAGAGCCAGCGCGTCACACGCGCTCCAGCACGGTCGCCACGCCCTGCCCGAGCCCGATGCACATCGTGGCCACGCCGAGCTGCGCGTCGCGCTCGTTGAGGATGTGCGCCAGCGCCCCCGTGATGCGCGCCCCCGAGCAGCCCAGCGGGTGCCCGAGCGCGATGGCGCCGCCCTTGACGTTGATGCGGTCCATGCGGTCGCCGAGCTTGAGCTCCTTGACCACCGCGAGCGCCTGCGCGGCGAACGCCTCGTTGAGCTCAAAGTAGTCGATGTCGGCGAGGGTCAGCCCCGCGCGCTTGAGCGCCTTCTGCGTCGCCGGCACCGGGCCGCGCCCCATCACCGCCGGGTCGCAGCCGGCGGCGGCGATGGCGCGGATCTTGGCGAGCGGCTTGAGCCCGAGCTCGGCGGCGCGCGCCGCCGACATCATCAGCACCGCCGACGCCCCGTCCGAGATCGCCGACGAGTTCCCCGCCGTCACCGTGCCGCCCTTGGGGTCAAAGCTCGGCTTGAGCGCCGCGAGCGCCTCGAGCGTCGTGTCGGGGCGCACCACCTCATCGGCGTCCACCATCACCGGCGCGCCGTCGGCGTCGTGGCCCGCCGTGGGGACGAGCTCGCGGGCCCACTCGCGCCCGGCCGTGGCGCGCGCCGCGCGCATGTGAGACTCGAGGGCGAAGGCGTCCTGCGCCTCGCGAGACACCGCGTTCACCTTCCCGAGCATCTCCGCCGTGAGCCCCATCATGCCCGACGCCTTCGCCGCGTGCACCGAGAGCGCCGGGTTAAAGTCCACCCCGTGCGTCATCGGGATGTGCCCCATGTGCTCCACCCCGCCGCAGATGAACACGTCGCCGTTCCCTGTCTGAATCGACATCGTCGCCGTGTGGATCGCCGACATGGAGCTGCCGCAGAGGCGGTTCACCGTCTGCGCCGCCACCGAGTAGGGCAGCCCCGCCAAGATCGACGCCATGCGCGCCACGTTGAAGCCCTGCTCGAGCGTCTGCTGCACGCACCCCCAGATGACGTCCTCGACCTCCGCCGCCTTGAGCGACGGGCTGCGCGCGAGGAGCGCCCGAATCAGGTGCGCCGAGAGGTCCTCCGCGCGCACGTTGCGGAACACCCCCGCCTTAGAGCGCCCCATCGGGGTGCGGACGGCGTCCACGATCACTACGTCTGTCATGCTCATACCTGTTCTCCTGTGACGGCTGTCGCGCGTCGCCGTGGGGGTTTAGCCGTGATACTTCAGGCCGCCGGCGGCCATCTCGCGCATGCGGGGCGTGGGCTCATAGAGCCTCCCGAGGTGCACGAACCTCTCCGCCTGCGCGCACACCGCCGCCATCCCCACCGCGTCGGCGTACTTGAGCGCGCCGCCGCGGAAGGGGGGGAAGCCGATGCCCATGATGAGGCCCATGTCCGCCTCCGCCGGCGTCTCCACGATCCCCTCCTCTAGGCAGCGCGCCGTCTCGATGATCATGGGAATCATCACGCGGTCGATGATCTCTTGGTCGCTCACCTCGCGCCCGCTCGGCGCCTGCACGGGCGCCAGCAGCGCGCCCACGGCGTCGTCGGCGGCCTTGGCGGGCTTGCCCTTCTTGTCGAGGGTGTAGCTGTAGTAGCCGAGGTTGTTCTTTTGCCCAAACCGCTTGGCCTCATACAGGGCGTCGAGGGACGAGGACCCCTCAAAGCGCATGCGGTCGGGGAACCCGTCGGCGAGGACCTCGCCCACGTGGTGCGCGGTGTCGATCCCCACCACGTCGAGGAGGTACGCGGGGCCCATCGGCCAGCCAAAGCCCTCCATGAGCTTGTCGATGCGCTTAAAGTCCACCCCCTCGCGCACGAGGAGCTGGAAGCCGGCGAAATACGGGAAGAGGACGCGGTTGACGAAGAAGCCGGGGCAGTCCCCCACCACGATCGCCGTCTTGCCCATCTTGGTGGCGTAGTCCACCGTGGTGGCGATCGCCTCGGGGCTGCTCTGCGCGCCGCGGATCACCTCCACGAGGGGCATCATGTGCACGGGGTTAAAGAAGTGCATGCCGCAGAAGTTCTCGGGGCGCGCGAGCGCCTCGGCGAGGCGCGTGATGGAGATCGACGAGGTGTTGGAGGCGATGATCGCCCCCGCCGGCGCCGCCCGCTCCACCTCGGCGAGCACGAGCTTCTTCACCTTCTCGTTCTCCACCACCGCCTCCACCACCACGTCCACCGCGCCAAAATCGCCATAGCTCAGCGTGGGGCGGATGCGGCCGAGGGTGGCGCCCATGTCCGCCGACGTCACCTTGCCGCGCTCCACCTGCTTGGCGAGGAGCTTGTTGGCCTCGCTGAGGCCCAGGGCGAGCGCCTCCTCGCGGATGTCCTTCATCAGAATCGGCGTGCCCTTAGAGGCCGACTGGTAGGCGATGCCGCCGCCCATGATGCCGGCGCCGAGCACCGCCGCCTGCTTGACGGCGCGCGCCTGGCCCGCGTAGGCCTTGCTCTTCTTCTTGATGAGCTGGTCGTTGAGGAACAGCGCGATGAGCGAATCCGCCACCGAGGTCTTGGCGAGCTTGGCGAACGCCTGCGCCTCCGCCTTGAGCGCCCCGGCGCGGTCCTTGCCGGCGGCCTTCTCGATGGCCTTCACCACCTCGAGGGGCGCCGGGTAGTCCTTGCCCGCCTGACCGGCGATAAAGCCCTTGGCGGTGGTGAAGCACATCATCTGCTCCATCATGCCGAGCTTGAGGGGCGAGGTCTTTTGCGCGCGGCGCGCGCGCCAGTCAAAGGCGCCCGCGGCCGCCTGCGCCAGCAGCGCGCGCGCCGCCCCCGCCAGCTTTTCGGCGGGCAGCACCCCGTCCACGGCGCCCATCTTGAGCGCCTCCTCCGCCTTGAGCGTCTTGCCCGCCGCGATCACCTCGATGGCGTTGTCGGCGCCCACGAGGCGCGGCAGGCGCACCGTGCCGCCAAAGCCCGGGCAGATGCCGAGCTTGATCTCGGGGAGGCCCACGGTGGCCTTGTCGGCGATCAGGCGGTAGTCGGTGGAGAGCGCCATCTCGAACCCGCCGCCGAGGGCGTTGCCCGTCACGGTGGACACGGAGGGGAAGGGGAGGTCCTCGAGGTCATTGAAGATGGCGTTGGCCTGCTCCATCCACCCGATCAGCTCCGCCTCGGTGCCCGCGAACAGGGCGCCGAACTCGGTGATGTCGGCGCCGACGATGAAGTCCCTCTTGGCGCTCTGCGCCACGAGGCCCCTCACGCCCTCCGCCCCCTTGAGGGCGTCCACGGCGGCGCGCAGCTCAGCGAGGGTGGCGCGGTCGAACTTGTTGACGGACTCGTCTTGATTGTTAAAGGTCAGCTCCGCCACCCCGTCGGTGATGGCGAGCGTGAGCTTGCTTCCGTTGTACAGCATGCCGCTCCTCTCGTTGGTCTGCGGTTGATGCGCCCGCGGCGGGTGAAGGTGAGGCGGAGGTGAGTGAACCGCCATTCAGCGCTCGGGCGCAGGACAAGAGGTGTAGCGCCTCGCGCCTCGATATGCAAGGGCAAGGGCAAGGGTAAGGGTAAGGGCAAGGGCAAGGGGCGCGGCGCGCGCTCAGGCGATGGTCAGCCGGAGCAGCTCTAGGGCCCGCGACGCGCTCAGGCGCCCCGCTATCGCCAGGGGTGCGCGCGCAGCGCTCAGGAGCGAGAGGCGGGCGAGGCGCGCGCTCTCCTCCGCCACATCCGCCTCCCGGAGCCGCTGCCGCGCCCCGCTCAGGCGCGCCGCGTAGCCCAGCGCCAGCTGCGCCTGCGCGTCGAGGGCGCTGAGGGCGGCGCCGGCGCGCGCGCGCAGGGCGCCCACCTGCGAGAGGGCGAGGTCCACCACGTCGAGCGCCACCTCCGCCGCCCGGCGGCTCGAGAGCGACACGTCGTTGAGCGACACGGCGCCGTTGACCCCCAGCGGCCCCGCCCCGAGCGTGTTCAGCGTCCCCGCCGCGTTCACCCCCACGGCGTCCCCCACAAACAAGAAGCGCCCCGCCTGGTTGTCGACGTTGAGGTCGGCGTACGCCACCTCGATGAGCCCCTCTGACTGGAGCGTGAGGCGCCCAGCGAAAGTGTACTCGAGCTTCTGCCCCACGGGGATTCGAATCAGGTCCCCCACCGCCAGCGCCGCGTTCCCCGTGGCGTTCTGCGTAAACGAGATGTTCACCCCCGCCTCTAGGAGCGTGGGAGTGAGGCTCGTCACCCCCGTCCCCGAGCCCACGATCGGCGGCACCTGCGAGAGGTCCTGGCGCCCGTCGGCGCGCGTCCAGCTGTACTGCGCCACGCCGATCGGGCCGGGCGAGGTGATGGTCACGATGTAGTCGGTGGGGTAGAGGTTGTCGGTGTAGAAGCCGCTCGACTCCACGCCGCCGGTGTAGCCGCGCGTCCGGATTCGAATCTCATCGCCCGTCTTAAAGGAGCCCGCCCCCGTCAGGCGCACCGCGCCCACGCCGGGGAGGTTCACCGGAGAGGAGAGGACGCTGAGCCCGTGGACGAAGTTGTGATTCGCCGTGAGGGTGTAGGTCTCCCCCACGAGCCACTCCGGCACCTCCCCGCGCGCGTACCAGGCGGTGCCGAGGGCGAGGTCGGCGGCGGTGGTGGAGACGGTGAACGAGTCGCTCGTGGTCACCGTGCCCGCCTTGAGCGTCAAGCGCCACTCGTCGCCCACCTCCAGCGGGTTAAGCGCCACGCTGGTCGCGAGGCGGTCGCCGGTGGCCACGGGGTTCGCGAGCTGCACGCGCACGCCAAAGCCCACGTCCACGCTCGCCCCCACCGCCAGGGCGCTGGTCACCAGGCTCGTGGCGCCGTCGGCGAAAGTCCACGCCGTGGCGAGCCGCTGCCCCCCCGCGCCGTCGTCCACCACGTCCATCACCACCGACGTCGCCGCCTGCTCCGCGGTGTAGCCGCTCGCGTTCACCGTCACCCCCGGCGCCGGCGCCCCCGCCGTCGCCGGCGTGTAGGCCACGGCCCCAGCGCTCGGCACGGCGTCGGGGACGCTCAGGCTCATGCCATCAAAGAGCGTGTTGTTGGTCTGCGCGGTCCCTGTGATCCGTGTGTTTGGGTCGCTCAGGTAGAAGTACTCGAACTGCGCTGAGCGCCCCACGCGCCCCGCCTGCGTGACCCGAAACACGCCCCTCTCGTCGGTGGTCCCCGCGTAGGAGCCGCTCCTGCCCACCCCCGCGTAGTCCCCCGATATGCGCGCGAGGCTGCTCGTGGCGGCGCTCGCCCCCAAGGTGAGGCGCGCCCCCTCGCTGTAGACGCCCGCGCCGAGCGCGATGGCGGCGCCGGAGCGGAGCGTCACCGTCTGCGCGCTGTCGAGGAGGGCGCCGCCGGCGTCATACACAAACACCTGCCCTTGGAGCGTGGAGGTGGCGGTGATCACGCCGTCGCTGAGGGGGCGCACCACGTACCTGTAGCTCTGCGGGCCCACAAACACGCTCCCCGCCGCGCTCACGGCGCTCGCGTATGAGCCGCCCGTCACCTGCCGACTCGCCGCCGCCGAGCCGCTCTGCCCGTCAAAGCGGAACGTGAAGCCCTCAAGCGAGATGTTCGCCTCGGGACTCACCGTCACCACCTGGCTGGTGGTGGCGCCGGTGTTGACCTTGTGCGCGGTGACGCGCACCTGCGCGTAGCCTGTGTGGGAGCCGGCGAGGGGGGCGGTGGGCGACACGTGCCCCGCGCTCACCACCTCGATGGTGAACTCGGTGGTGCGGTCGCCCGTCCAGCTCACGAAGCGCGGATTGCCGCCGTTGGCGGTATACTGGTCCCCCGCCGCGTCCACGCCCGACATGTTGCTCGCGGTGAGGACGGTGGTGCCCGCGTGGGCGTTGTAGGCCACATTCGCCGCCGTGGGGTAGTCGATGAGGACGTTGTGGGGGAGCGCCTCGAGCGTCCCTTGGTCGGCCACGAGCGTGGGACTCGTGTACTCGATGACGCCGGTGTCGATGTTGAGGACCTCGTAGTAGAACTCCGGGAGGTCGGCGGCGCTCGCCGCGCTCGGCAGGCCGCCCTTGGTCACATGGAGCACGTAGCGCCGGTCGCTGCCCTCGTTGTAGTGCGTCGCCCCCTGCACAGCCACCTTGCTCGTCGAGGAGGTCACGACCCCCTCGGCGTTAAAGAGGTAGCTCTCGGCGGCGGCGTCCACGGCGTAGTCGGGGACGCTCTCCTCTTTGTAGCGGAAGGTCGCCACCCCCACGGGCCCCGGGTGCACCACCTCGAGCACGTAGTCCACGTTGTCGCGGGGGCGGTCATAGCCGCCGGTGGCGTCGGCCACGAGCGCGTTGCTGAGGAGCGCCGCGCCCTCCACCGCGTGCGCGCCGTCGTAGCTCCCGCCGCCGTTCATCACAAAGCTCACGCCCTCGATGTCGCCGTCGAGCGTGAGCTGCGGCGGGTCGACGGTGTGGACGAGGTTAATGGGGTCCCCGTAGGAGTCGATCAGGCGGATGGCGTCGCGGACCGCCGCCGTCCCGTACTCCACGGTGATGTTGCGCCCGTCCTCCGCCACGAGGCGCAGCGTCCCGTCCGCCTTGATCGACGCCACCACCCCCGTCTGCGCGTGCCCGGCGTTGAGCTGCGCCACGAGCTGCCCCGTGGCGTCCTTGTCCTCCACGCGCGTCGCGGTGACGGCGTAGCCGTTCACCTTAAAGAACGCCTGCGGCGTGAGGTCGACGGCGCGCACGGGCTCAAAGCTCTCCACCACCGTCTCCTCCACGAGGGCGCGCACGCCGGTGAAGCGGGTGGCGTCGTTGATCGCCTTGGCCTTGGCGAGGGCGGAGCCGGAGGCGTAGGAGTACGACAGCGCGTCGTCGTAGTCGCCCGTGGCGCGAATCGCCACGCCGTTGAGGGTGAGGTCCCCCTGCGCGAGGTCCCCCACAAAGACGCCGCGGCGCAGGCTCGTGTAGCGCGCCTGCCGGCCGAGCGCCTCGGCGGAGGCGTTAGCGAGGCGCAGCTCGTAGGCGCCGCTCTCCTCGCCGCCGATGTGCAGCGTCACGGACTGAAACTCGCCGCTGAGGACGCGCTTGCCGTTAAACGTCGTCTGCGCGGCGATAGCGTCCACGTGGCGCACGAGCGCGTTGAGCTCCACGCCGAGCGCATCGCGGTCCTCACGCGACAGCAGCTCGCTCGCCGCCTGCGCCGACAGCTCACGCACGCGCTGCAGTGCCGCCTCCGTCTCCGCCAGCGCCCCGTCGAGCACCTGCGCGAGCGACACGCCGTGGGCGATGTTCTGGAGGCTCTGGTGCGCGCCGAGCACCTGCGCGTTGAGTCGCTCGCTGATGCCGACGCCTGCCACGTCGTCAGCGGCCCGCTCTATGCGCAGCCCAGAGGCGAGGCGGCGCAGCGTGAGGGCGATGTCCCCGCTCACGGCCCTGTGCGCGCGCCACGCTGAGCCCTCAAGGGGGTTTTGTTGGAGAGTGATGGGCATGATGAAGTCAGTATTCCTTGGAGGTCTTCGCACGCATTTGGTTGAGCTGACGACAAGATTTCAAGTAATACGAATTTCCACCCAGCTCGGCGCCCGCTCTGCACGCAGCTCTGCACACAGCTCTGCACACAGCCCTTCTACACACAGGCAGCACACAGGAGCGAGTTTCGCTTGTTTCCCACGACCGCTCGCCACCCGTGCGCCCTCACCTGCGCCCTCACCTGCGCCCTCGCCTGCGCCCTCGCCTGCGCCGGCTGCGCCACCCTCACCGCCGACCCCGTGGTGGACATCATCATCGACAGCGTGCCGCGCGAGGCGGCGGTCTTTATGGGCAGGCGCCAGCTCGGCAGCACGCCGCTGCTCGTGCAGATGCCTTCCAAGAGCGCGCAGGACGGCGTGAAGTCCTTTGTGGTCTCCAAGCCCGGCTACCGCAGCTCAACGATCACCCTGCGCGCCGACATGAACTCGATGGTGTACGGCAACGCGCTCTTCGTGAGCACCACCACCGGCGCGCCGTCCATCACCACGGATTTTAATCAGGGCTACGCCTACATGTTCAGCCAGGGCGCCTTCGTGCTAGAGCTGCGCCCCGAGCGCCCCGCGGAGGGCAGCGCGCCCAAGGCGCCCAAGGCGCCCACGCGAGGCGCAGCCGCCGCGGCGGAGGGCGGCGCGCGGGACGCCCTCCAGGAGGCGGAGCGCGCGCGGCGGCGGGCGGAGGAGGAGGCGGAGCGCGCGCGCCTAGAGGCGGCGCGCGCGCAGGGCGCCCTAGAGCGCGAGCGCCTGTCGCGCGCCGCGGCGCAGGAGCGCGAGGCGCAGGAGCGCGCCCGCCAGGAGGAGGAGATCAAGGCGCGCGCGGCGCGCGAGGCCAAGGAGCGCGAGGCGCGGGCGGGGGAGGCGCGCGAGGCCAAGGAGCGCGAGGCGCGCGAGGCCAAGGAGCGCGAGGCGCGCGAGGCCAAGGAGCGCGAGGCGCGCGAGGCCAAGGAGCGCGAG
>VGTA01000069.1 GCA_016874875.1 Deltaproteobacteria bacterium
CGGGCAGCTTGCTCACGGCGAGCTTGAGGGCGCCCCGCTGCGCGGCGGGGGCGACGTCGATGTGCTCAAGGGGGTCGAGGGGCGGCGTGAGGTCCCGGGGGGGGGTGAGGGCGGGGTAGGGCTGATTCATGGCGGCTCCAGGGCGGGGCGAGGCGGGCGTGGCTGAACACGCGGGGGGGCGCCGCGTGTGTGCTCGCTGCGTTTTTATTGGGTCGCCCTCGCCGGATGACCGCTCCGCGCCCTAGTCGCCGCAGGACAGCTGAATCGCCTCAAGGGCCCCGAGGGGGGTGACGCCCACCGCCGCCCCCGCCGCCGCCGCCCAGCTCACCCACGAGGCGCCGGCGGGCAGCTCGTCGAGGACGACGGGCCCCTCCGCGCCCCGCAGGTCGAGGGCGAGCACGCCGCGCCCGCGCACCCAGGCGAGGGCGGTGTGGGGGTCCACGAGGCTGACGCCCGCCACCTCGCCGCCCAGGCTCGCCGTCCAGGCGCGGCGCGCGCCGAGGGCGGGGTCCACCTGCAGGAGCCCCACGCCCGCCCCCCACTCCGCCGTGAGCAGGACGCCCTCGCGCGCGTCCACGTCCACCACGCGCCCGCGCGTGGGCACCTCGGCGGGGGGGGTGACGAGGGCGCGCGCGCCGAGGTCCTCGCCCTCGGTGAGCGCGGCGCGGCGACTCAGCAGGCTCAGCCCCGCGAGGCCGTCCGCCACCGCCACCAGACTCCGAGTCACCCGCGCCGCGCTCGCGCGCCCCGCCGTGTCGAAGCGCGCGGGGGCCTCCTCCCCCTCTAGGGCGCGCGCGCTCACCCGCTCCACGCCGCGCTCCCCCGTCGACACCCAGAGCGCCTCCTCGTCGTGGGTGACGGCGCGGGCGCGGCCGCTCAGCGCCACGGCGCGCCCCGCGCTCGGGCGCCCCTCGCGCCACGGCGCCACCCGCAGCGCGTCGCCGCCGGCGCCCTCGACGGTGACGACGAGGTCGCTGAGGGCGCCGGTCACCAGCCACGCCGGCTCCTGCGCCCGCCGCTCGCGCGCCTCCCAGCCCCCCTCGCCCTCGGCGCGCGCGAGGCGCACCACGCTCACCCCCCTCGGCGCCTCGGCGCGCCAGGCGGCGAGCGCGTCGGGGGTGAGCGCCTCGGCGGGGGCGGGGGCGGTGAGGGCGAGCAGGCCGAGCTCACTCGAGGCGCCCACGCTCACGACCACCGTCGCCGCGCCCCCCTCGGCGAGCGCCACCTCGCCCTCGGCGCTGAGGCGCGCCGACAGGCGCTCGCCCACGCAGCGCCCCTCGTCGCAGCGGGTGGCGACGCAGAGCCAGCGCGGGCAGTCGTCGTCTCGCTCGCACGACAGCTCGGCGTCCACCTGCGCGGGGAGGGGCGTGAAAGGAGGTTGAGCCTCGGCGTAAATCCTCGTACTCTCACACCCCAACAAGAGCCCGAGCGCGCCCATGAGGGCGCAGAGGCGCGCGCTGCCCGGCAGCGCAGAAGGCAGGAGCGCAGCATGAGCAGCGTGAGCAGCGTGAGCGGCATAGGCGGCGTGAGCGGCATAGGTGGCGTGAGCGGCGTGAGCGGCATAAGCAGCGTGAGCGGCGGGGGCGGCGGGGGCAGCGTTTGGGGGCGGCATCGGGGCTCTCTCCACGCGGCGCGGCGGCGCGGCGGGCGCGCCCTCGCGCTCTCCCTCGCCGCGCTCGTGGGCGTGTGCCTCTGCACTTCAACACGCGCGCGCGCGGAAGGCAAGCTGTCGAGCGCGGCGGTGCAGAGCCGCCCCCCCGTCGACACCTACGAGTGGACGCTCGCCGCGGGCCTCCTCCCCCTCGACGCCTTCAAGAAGGGCGTCACCGCCTCCGGCGCCCTCACCCTCCACTACGACCACCTGTGGGCGTGGGAGGCGCTCAACGCCTCGTACAGCTTTGAGTACACCACGTCCCTCGAGGAGGAGCTGCGCGCCTTTACGCTCCAGGCGACCCCCTTTGAGCGCGTGCGCGGCTTTGTGACGTCGAGCGTGGTCTTTAAGCCCCTCTACTGGAAGGGCGCGTGGCTCAACCGCGACCTCAGCTACGGCGAGCTGTTCTTTGTGGCGGGGGGCGGCTACGGGTGGCTCACGCAGACGAGTCGCCCGGCGGTGAGCGGCGGCGCGGGCGTGCGCGTCCTCCACGGCGAGGCGTGGAGCTCGCGGCTCGATGTGCGCTGGCTGAGTTTCGTGAACGCGGATGACGCGCAGGGTGAGCTCTGGATCACCCTGGGAGTCTCGCTGTGAGGGGCGCGCGCGCGTGGCTCTTGAGCGGCGCCCTCGCGTGCGCGCAGGGCTGCGCGGCGCGCGCGCCCGAGATCCCCGAGGACCGCGAGCGCGCCTTCCTGATGAGCGTTGAGCGCCTTGAGGGCGGCGACCACGCCAGCGCCGCCGCCGCGGCGTGGGCGTACCTGCGCGGCGCCGGCGAGGATGACCCGCGCTACGACCGCGCCCTCCGCCTCCTCGCCCGCAGCGCCGAGGCCCTCGGCCTGCGCTACCCGGCGTCGGTGTGGTGGACGCAGATCGCGCGCGCCCGCCGCGACGCCGCCCTCACGCCCGAGGCGGTGGACGGCCTCCGCCGCGCGATCGAGGCGGGGGAGCACGACGAGGAGTCCGTGGTGACGGACTTCTTGGCCGTGGAGGAGCTCCCCAAGCTCGGCGGCGAGCTCGACGAGTTCGTGCGCTACACGCAGGGCCTCCACAACCTACGCCAGGGCCTCACCGCCTGGGGCCTCGCGCAGCTCGACGCCATCCACCCCGACAGCCCCTACCGCGAGCGCGCCCGCTACGCCCTCGCCGTGCACCAGGTGGCGCGCGGCGAGCTCGACGCGGCGCTCGCGCCCCTCAGCGCCCTCGCCGAGCAGGCGCGCGACCCCGCCGTGCGCCAAGACGCCCTCACGGCGGTGGCGCGCCTCGCGATGCAGCGGGGGGACTACGCGGCGGGCCTCGAGGCCTTTGAGCGGGTGCGCGAGCAGGTCCCCGACGCCCCCGAGGTGCTCCTCGAGGTGGCGTGGGCGCACTACTACAAGGGCGACCCGCGCCGCGCCCTCGGCTACCTGCTCGCCCTCGACGCCCCCGCCTACGGGGGGCTGATCGCGCCGGAGCGCTACATCCTCGAGGCGCTCACCCTGCGGAGTCTCTGCCAGTTCGGGCCCGCGCGCGAGGCCACCGCCCGCCTGCGCGCCCGCTACGCGCAGGCGCTCGCGGACCTCTACGCCGGCGTGCCCCCCGAGCGCTCGGCGCCCCTGCGGGCGGCGGCGGCGTCGCGCGGGGCGCTGCGCCCCCACGAGCGCCTCGCCCGCGCGCTTGAGCGCGAGCGCGCCGCCCTCAACGCCCTCGCCCCCCGCCTCGGCGAGGGGCTGCTCGGGGCCCTGCGCGCCCTCTACGCCCGCGGGGCGGAGGCCGCCTCGGCGCGCCTCGAGGGCGCCCTGCGGCGAGAGTCGGCGGCGCTGGCGCGGGAGCTGCTGGCGGCGGAGGAGGCGGTGCGCCTCATCGCCCACGAGCTCGCCGTGGCGCTCCTGCGCGGGCGCCAGCCGCCCCCGGGGCGGGCGCCCGTGCCGCCCCTCGACGCCCTCGCGACCTCGGCGCAGGTGGCGTTTGGCTTCTCTGGGGAGTTCTGGACGGACGAGCTCGACGAGCTCGTCGTGGCCGCTGAGGACAGGTGTATTGACCGATGAGCACGCCCCGCCCCCCCCGCCGCGCCGCCCGCGCCCTCGCCTGCTCCCTCTCCCTCTCCTGCTCTGTGGCGCTCTCCCTCGCCCTCTCCGGCTGCGGCGCGCGCGGCGCCGACGCCCTCGACCCGCCCCTCGCCGACACCCTCAAGCAGCGCATCACCAAGGCGCGCAACGCTATCGAGGAGACGCGCCGCGCCATCGCGCGCGCGCAAGGCACTCCCTACCTCGCGGAGCTCAAGGTGCGCCTCGGGGAGCTGTTCAGCGATGAGGCGCGCGCGCACTACCAAGTGGCGCGCGCCCGCGAGGGCGTGAGCGACCGCCCGCTGCACGCGCCGCAGGTCAAGACCCTCAAGCGCAAATCCATTGAGGCGTACCTCCTCGCCCTGCGCGACCACCCCGACTCCCCCCTCAGGGCCCGCGCCCTCTTTAATATGGGCCAGGAGCACCGCGAGCTCGGCGAGTACGACGAGATGCGCGCCGCCTTTGAGCGCCTCGCGCGGGAGGCGCCCGACGACCCGCTCACCAGCGAGGCGCTCCTGGTGCTCGGCGGTGACGCCTTTGACCGCGGGCGCCTCGAGGAGGCGGCGGCGCTCCTTGAGCGGGTGGTGGCGGGGCCGCCGCACCGCGTGAAGGGCAGCGCGCACTACAAGCTCGCGTGGGTGCGCGTGAATCAGGACCGCTGTGACGCCGCCCTCGTGAGCTTTGAGGAGGCGGCGCGCGTGACGGGGGCGTGGCTCGAGGGCCCCGGGCGCGAGGACGCGCGCGCGGGCCGCTACGCCGAGCTCGACGTGCGCCGCCTCGCGCTCACCGATATGGCGTTCTGCTACGGCAAGGAGCGCCCCGAGGAGGGCGCGGTGGAGCACCTCCGCGCGCTCTCCCACGACCGCCCCACCTTCGTGGCGGCCCTCGAGCGCCTCAGCCGGCGCTACGGGGTCCTCGAGCGCCTCAAGGGCGTCCGCGACACGTCGCGCGCGCTCCTCGACGTGGCGCCGGGCGGCGACCGCCGCCTCGAGGACGCGCAGGCGCTCCACGGGGCGCTCAAGCAGCTCAAGGACTACTCGGCGGTGGGCGCCGACGTGGAGCGCCTCTGCGCCTCTCTCCGCCGCGCCGCCACCCGCCCCGGCCTCGACGACGCGGCGCGCGCGCAGCTCGTCAGCGAGCACGAGCGCTACGCCCGCGACCTCGCCGTGAGCGCCCTCGCCGCGCTCCCCGCCGCGCCCGCCGCGCCCGCCGCGCCCGCCGCGCCCGCCGCGCCCGCCCCGGCGCTCCTCGAGGTGGCCCGCGCCCACGAGGCCTACCTCAACACCTTCAAGCCCGGCGGCTTTGAGGGGGAGGGGCGCCTCGACCTGCTCTCCAACCTCGTGGAGGTGTACGCGCGCCTCGGTATGGACTTTGAGGCCGGGCGGCGCGCCTTTGAGCGCTCCCTCGAGGCGCAGGACGCCGGCGAGCGCCGCGACGACTCTTATGAGGCGGTCACCCGCTTCCAGGCCGCCCTCGAGGGGGGCGCGCGGGGCGCCGCCGACCGCGTGGTGGCGCGCGCCGCCCTCCGCCGCGCCGCCGCTGAGCTGCTGCGGGGCGCGCTCAGCCCCGAGCAGCGCCCGCGCGTGCGTTTCGCCATCGCGCAGAGCCTCTACAGCGAGGGGCTCCTAGAGGAGGCGGCGGAGCTGTTGACGGCGGTGGCGCTCTCGCACCCCGGCACGGAGCAGGGCGACGCGGCGGCGCGGCTGGCGCTCGACGCGCACCAGCAGCGCGGTGACCTGCAGGGGCTGGCGGCGGCGGGCGAGCGGCTCGCGCGCCTGGGGGTGAGCGAGGCGCTGCGCCCGCGCCTCAACGCCGTCGTGGCGGCGGCGCGCCAGCAGCAGGTGGACGACCTCGCGCTGGAGGCGGCGGGCCTCGACGGCGGCGACCCCACCGAGGAGCTGCTCGGCTTCGCGCAGTCCAACGCCAACACGCCCCTCGGCGAGCGCGCGCTGCTCAACGCGTTCGTGGCGGCGCGCGGGGAGGCGGACCTGCCGGGCATGCGGCGCGTGGCGGACCTCATCGCCGCGCAGTACCCGCGCTCGGAGCAGCTGGTGGGGGTGTGGAGCTCGCTGGCCCGCGCCGCCGCCGCGCAGGTGGACCTCGACGGCGCGCTCGCCGCCTTTGAGCGCGCCGCCGAGCGCGCCCCGGCGCAGGCGCTCGCGCTGCGCGCCGCCGCCGCGGAGCTGCTCGCCAAGGCGGGGGACGAGGAGGGCGCCCTCAGCGCCCTGCGTCCGCTCCTCACGCCCGAGGTCGCCGGCGCCGCGGAGGGGCGCGCCGCCCTCGGCCTCTACGCCGCCCTCGCCACGCGCGCGCGCCCAGCCGAGTCGGCGTGGGCGGACCTCGCGCCCTTCCGCGAGAGCGCGCCCCCCGAGCTGAGCGTGGCGCTCGCCTACGTGCAGGTGCTGCGCGGGCAGCGCGACGAGGCGGAGAGTCTCGCGCAGGTGGCGGTGAGCGTGGAGGCGCTCCCCGCGGAGCTCAAGGCGATGGGCCTCTACGCCTTCGCCGAGGTGTACGGCGCCAACCTCCGCGAGTTTAAGCCCGCCAGCGACGTCGACGAGCTGGCGGAGTGGGTGAGTCTCCTCGAGCTCGCCGAGCAGAGCTACCTCAAGGTGGCGCGCCTGGGGGACCCGCGCTGGGGGGCGGCGGCGCTCTCCCGGCTCGCGGCGCTCTCGCGCGACGCGGGGGCGCTCATGGCCTCTTTCGCCGCCCCCCCCGCCCTCGCCGCCCCCCTCAAGGCGCGCGCGGAGGCGCTCGGGCGGCAGGCGGCGCAGGCGCTCAAGACCTGCGAGGAGCTGGCGTGGCGCCGGGGGCTCTTCACGCCCCCCGTGCGCGAGTGCCTCAAGGGCGCGCCCATGGCGAGCGCGGAGCTGGCGCGCGAGCCCCTCGCCCCCCGCGCCGGGCGCGCCGGCGCGGAGGTGGGCGCGGCGGACCGGGCGCTGGTGGCGCGCAACCCGCAGGACTTTAAGGCCGTGGCGCGCCTCGGCGCCGCCCTCCTCGCCGCCAACGACCCCCACCTCGCCCGCCTCGCCCTCGCGCAGGGCCTGCAGGGGGGCGGGCCGGAGCTGGCCAACCTGTACGGGGTGTCGTGCGCGCGCGTGGGCGACTGGTCAGGGGCGCTTGAGGGCTTCGGCAAGGCGGCGCTCGGCGGGCTAGAGGCGGGGGTGGTGAACGCGCAGAAGGCGCTGCGGCAGCTCGGCCTCAGCGCCGCGGCGGAGCGCGCGCCCAAGGAGTGGCCCGTGAGCATTCAGGGAGGTGAGCTGTGGTGAGTCGCGCGTTGTCGCTGTGTGTGCGCGGGGCGCTCGCCCTCGCGCCCCTCCTCCTGAGCTGCGGGCGGCCGGTGGCGCCGCTGAGTCTCTCGGACCCCCGCCTCCCCGCCGAGGCGCGGCAGGGGATCGCCGACGCGCAGGACGAGCTGGTGGTGGCGGAGGGGCGCCTGGCGGACGCGGAGGGGGCGGTCGCGCGCGCCCAGGGCGCCCTCGCCCGCCTCGCCGCCGCCCCCCCCGCCCTCGGCGCGGCGCTCCCCAAGCTCGAGGCGGTGGAGCAGGAGCGGCTCGCGCTGCGCGCGGCGGAGCGCGACTACGCCGCCGCCGACCTGCGCCGCGCGCGCGCGCGCCTGTCGCTGATGTACGCGCAGACGGCGCTGCGCTACGACCTGCGCGTCTATGCGCTCGCGCCCCTCGAGGAGGCCGCCGCCGCCGCGTCGCGCGAGGCGCTCGCGGCGCGCGCGGCGCTCCGCCCCGCCCAGGCGCGCGTGGAGGAGGCGCTCAGCGCGTGGTGGGAGGCCTACCGCGCCCTCGGCCCCGAGGACGCGCGCTTCTGGGAGGGGGCGCTCACGCGATGAGTCGCGCGCGCCTCCTGCTCAGCGTCCTGCTCGCCCAGCTCTCTGTCGCCCCGCTTCAGGGCTGCCTCTCGCGCGCCGACGAGCTCACCGCCGGGCGCCTTGAGGCCCGCTGCGACGCGTCGATTCCTGTGTGCGCCACGCGCGCCTCCTGCGCCCTGAGCGGCGAGACGTTCGCGCGGGGGCGCTTCCCGGGGGCGCAGCGCGCCGTGGTCTACGCGCCACACCCGCGCAGCACGCTCACCGCGCGCCTGCTGCTCGACGAGCAGGTGTACCCGGGGACGGAGCTGCTCGTGCGCGCGTACCAGGTGGGCTGCGTGGACGTGCTCGAGGAGCGCCTGGTGGACGTGGACATCTTTCGGCGCGCCGGTGAGGACCGCGTCCTCGACTTCACCTTTACGCTTGAGGGCAGAGGGGACCACCTCATCGAGTGGTACTCGGACGCCGCGGCGAGCTACACCCTGACCGTGAACGTCGCCTTCCGGGCGAGCGAGGAGTAGAGCATGGACCCGATAGACGCCCGTGGAGACGCCCGTGGAGACGCCCGTGGAGACGCCCGTGACGACGGACAGGAGGGCGCGGAGGAGGAGCGCGGGCGGCGGGGGGGGCGCTTTCAGGCGCTGCACCTGCCGCTGTCGCTCGCGGCGCTGTGGCTCGCGCGTCACGACCTGCCCGCGTGGCTGCTGGTGGCCAAGGGCGCCCTCGACGTGCTCATCGTGGCGCTGTGGCTCGCCGGGCGGGGGCGGCACACGCGCCTCAACGTGATGCTGAGCAGCACCACGCTCTTCGCGCTCTGCTGCCTCACCTATGACCTCGGCGGGCGGCTCATCACCCCCGGCACCACGCAGGCGCTGCTCATGATTCACGCGGTGTACAGCGCCGTGGTGGTGGCGTCGCAGGTGGGGCTGCTGCAGAAGCGCTTTATCGCCGACGCGCTCTCCTTCTCCAACCTCCTCTGCGGGGTGGCGAGCATGCACGCGTCGAGCCACGGCGAGTTCAACACCAGCCTGCTGTACCTGCTGCTCGGCGCCGCCTTTGACGGCTTTGACGGGGCGGCGGCGCGCAAGTTCGGCGGCACGCGCTGGGGGGTGTACTCCGATGACGTGGCGGACGGCGTCAACTACGGGCTCGCCCCCGGCGTGGCGCTCTACTACCTGCTCGGCGGCTCGCAGGGGCACGTCGAGGGGCTCATCATCGGCTCCTTCTACGCCACCTTCACCATCAGCCGCCTCGTGTTCTTTACGCTCAACAAGGACGAGTCCGACCCCAACTACTTCGCCGGGATCCCCAGCCCCGTCGGCGGCATGATCGTGATGTGCGCCGTGGTGCTGTTTCGGGGGCAGCCCACCTGGGTGGGCTTCCTCGCCGGGGTGGCGTGCGCGCAGATGGTGTCGTTCTCCACCTCCTATCGACACATCGGGCGCGTCTTCTCGCGCGACCAGCGCACCCGCCGCGTGATGTGGGGGGCGCCGCTCTACCTCGTGGTGTTCTTGGCGGGGGCGGCGGCGGGGGGGACGCGCGGGGCGGCGGCGGTGGTGCTGGCGGCGGCGCTCGCCTACGGGTTCCTGCCGAGCGCGCTGAGCTTTGTGCGACTCCTGCGCGGGGGCGCGGGGGGCGCGGGATGAGCGAGGCGGGCGCGGCGGCGGGGGGCGGGCGCCGCGAGGCGCTCCGGGGGGCGCTGGTGGGGGTGGCGGCGATCTGCCTCGCCGCGCCCCTGCTCAAGCTCGCCGCGCCCACGCACCCGCTGGTCTCGGCGGCGACGCGCCTCACGCTGGCGGGGCTCCTGTGGCTGCCCTTCGCGCTGCGCGACCTGCGGCGCGCCCCCCTCGACCGCGCGCACCTGCGGGTGGGGCTCCTCGCCGCCCCCTGCTACGCCGTCCACTTTGGGGCGTGGATCTGGTCGCTTGACCTCACCAGCGTCTCCTCCTCCACCACCCTCGTCACCACCACCCCGCTAGGGCTCGGGCTCGCCGCCGCGCTCACGGGGCGCGACGCGCTGAGCCGGCGCGCGTGGCTCGGCGCCGCCCTCGCCGCCCTCGGGGTGGGGCTCCTCGCGGCGCGTGACGCGCAGGGGGGCGCGCAGGGCTCCTCTCCCCTGCTCGGCGACGCCCTCGCGCTCCTCGGCGCCGCGGCGATGGGGGTGTACCTGTGGAGCGCGCGCGCGCTCGGCGGCGCGCAGCGCCTCGCGCCGCTGTCGCTGCTCGCCACCCTCGGCGGCGGGCTGCTGCTGTGGGCGGTCTGCCTGCTCGCGCTCCCCGCCGAGCGGCTCGCCCTCCCCCGCGGCGACGCCGCCCTCGCGCTCCTCGGGGCCGCGCTCGTGCCGCAGATGGTGGGGCACGCCGCCCTCACGCGCGCCCTGCGTGCCCTCAGCGCCACGGAGGTGGGGCTGCTCACGCTCCTTGAGCCGGCGGGGGCCTCGGCGCTCGCCTACCTGTGGCTCGGTGAGCCCACGCCCCCCGCCGCCGCCGCCGCCTGCGCGCTCACGCTG
>VGTA01000070.1 GCA_016874875.1 Deltaproteobacteria bacterium
GCCAGGGCTTCAGCGTGAACCTCGCCGCCATCGGCGCCCCCGCGAGCAGCTCCTTCAACTTTGAGGACCTCCCCTTCTCCCCCGCGCTCCCCGGCGAGATCGCCTCCGCCCTCACGGGCGTGGTGCTCAACTTCGCGGACCTCACGGGCGACGAGACGGGCGCCACCTTCAGCATCGACTTCAGCGACGGATTCACCAGCGGCACGCAGGTGACCGGCGGCAAGATCACGCTCCAGAGCACCAAGGCCGCCGACATCACCTTCGGCTCCTTCATGAACGCCGCCCTCGGCAACATCCGCGGCGACGTGCCGCCCGATGACGGCGTGGGGCTGGCGATCTTCGGCACCAACACCGAGAGCTCCGTCAACGACGTCAACATCACCACCCGCCAGGGCGCGGTGAAGGCGCTCGACATCCTCGACCTCGCCCTCGACCAGCTCTCGTCGCAGCGCGCGAGCCTCGGCGCGATCCAGAATCGCCTCGAGTCGACCATCAACAGCCTCACCACCAACAGCGAGAATCTCTCCGCCTCGCGCAGCCGCATCCTCGACGCGGACTTCGCCACCGAGACGGCCAACCTCTCGCGCAACCAGATCATCCAGCAGGCGGGCGTCTCGATCCTCGCGCAGGCCAACCAGCAGCCCCAGATCGCCCTCAGCCTCCTCGGCGGCTGAAGTCCCCCCCGCGGGGAGCGCGCCCGCGCCTCAGCGCGGGCGGCGCGCGGTCGGCCTCCAGCGCCCCGCTCTCGGCGGGGCGCGGTTTTTTCGGGAGATTTTGGGCGGGGGTGTACTTGAAGAAGCGCCCTCGCGTGATATACTTCAATCACCCCCAGCCTCTCTCAAGGAAGAAGGAGGAAGCCCATGGCCTCTATCAGCAGCCTCGGCCGCGCCCTCGCGGCCCCCTCGCTCCGCGAGCCCGTCGCCCCCCTCAGCGCCGCCGAGCAGCGCGCCGCGGTGGCGCCCAAGACCTCCACCGCCACCGAGCTGCGCGACGCGCAGGTGGTGACCGACGTGGAGAAGACCCTCGCGCGCGCCCCCGCCCCCCGCGCCGAGGGTCGCCCCGGCGCGCCCCCCCCGCCGGCGCAGCGCGCCCCCGCGCAGCCCGCCCCCACCGCCTTCCAGGCGGAGGACGTGGCGACCGCCGTGGAGCAGTTCCAGACGCTCATGCAGCGCAACCGCGTGGAGTTCTCCGCCACCGGCCCCCTGAGCCGCCCTGAGCTCACGATCGTCGACAACGTGAACAACATCGACTTTGAGCGCGACATCCCCCCCGAGGCGCTCAAGGAGATGCTCTTTGAGCTCCGGATGGACTTCCAAGAGTCGCTGAAGTCGGACCACATCTCCGTGGACAACAGCACGCCCTTCAGCAGCCGCGTGGTGGTGATCAAGGAGAACATCAACAGCGTCGAGTTCGTGCGTCACCTGCCCTACCGCTACAACCAAGAGCGCCTCGACGCGCTCATGACCTTCGCCAGCGAGCAGGGCTTCAGCTTCGAGGCGGTCGCCTGACCGCCCCCACCCCCCGCGTCCCCCCACAGCCCCACGGAAGGAGGCTCCCACCATGTCAGGACTCAGCGTAGCAGGAATCGCGAGCGGCATCGACAGCGACAGCATCATCAGCCAGATGGTCGCCTTCGAGACGCGCTCCACCGCCACCTTTCAGCGCCGCATCGCGGTCGAGGAGGCGGAGCGCACCCTCTTCCAGGACATCAGCTCGCGCATGCAGGACCTCAAGGGCGCCACGGGCGCCTTCGCGTCCAGCTCTCTCTTCAGCAGCCTGAGCGCCACGAGCTCGCTGCCCGACCTCCTCAGCGTCAGCGCCACCTCCAAGGCGCCGCGCGGCACCCAGAGCGTGCGCGTGCTCCAGCTCGCCACCGCCCACCGCGTGGGCGGCACCGGCGTGGAGGACGCCACGGCGACGCCGCTGCTGCAGGGCTTCACCAAGACGACCTACGGGGCCCTCACCAAGCTCTCCGCCCTCGGCTCGGACGCCAAGGTGTCGTCCACCGCCCTCAACTACGACTACGCCGACAAGGCGCACGTGCAGGGCACCTACACGGGCACCGAGAACCTCGACATCGTGGTGCAGGTGGCGGCGGACGCCGTCTTTAGCGCCGGCAACGAGAGCGTGTCGCTCAAGGTCTCCACCGACGGCGGCAAGACCTTTGGCGCGGCGGCGAGCTACACCGCGGTGGGGGGCAAGGTCACGCTCAACTCCGCCGCGCTGGGCAACCTCGGCATGAGCCTTGAGCTCGCTTCGCTACAGAACGGCGGCTCCGGTGACGTCACGCTCAAGAAGAACGACCAGCTCTCGTTCCGCGTCCGCGGCCAGGCGAGCATCGAGTACACCGTGGGGGACGGCGAGCGCAAGGAGCTGCTCATCGGCTCCGCCATGACGCTCTCGGAGCTGGTGCGCGACATCAACGAGGACACCACCCTCGGGCTCCGCGCCGACATCCTCAACGACGGCTCCTCCACCAACCCCTTCCGCCTGATTCTCACCTCGCTCACCGAGGGGCGCGCCGGCTCCATCAGCGTGCTCCACAACGACAGCGTGATCAACCTCAAAGGCGTCACCGCCGAGACCCCCGTGCTCGACTCGGGCTCCTACGGCGGCGCGGTGACGGTGAGCGGCACCTACACGGGCTCGGGCAACAAGGCGCTGGTGCTCGAGGTGATGACCGCCGGCGCCGTGGGCGCCGCCAAGTTCCGCATCTCCACCGACGGCGGCCTCACCTTCAACGACAACGCCGGCGCCGGCTTCAGCCTCACCAGCACCGTGGACCTCGGCGCCCTCTCCAGCGTCTTGGGGGGCGACCCGGGCATCGACCTCAACTTCACCGCCGGCTCCTTTGCGGTGGGCGACCGCGTGACGGTGGACCTGTTTGATTCGCAGATTCAGGTGGCGCAGGACGCCCTCATCAACGTCAACGGCATCAACCTCGTCAAGTCCTCCAACGTGGTCAACGACGTCTTTGAGGGCCTCACCCTCACCCTCAAGAACGCCGACCCCGCCAAGACGATCAACGTGGGCGTCACCGAGAAGACGGGCGACATCACCGCCGCCCTCGGCAAGTTCGTGGACTCCTACAACTCGATCATGAGCGTGCTCTACGCGCAGTCCAAGTACAACCCCGAGGAGGACAAGAACGCCCCCCTCCTCATGGGCGACGCCACGGTGCGCCAGATGCAGTCGAGCCTGCAGCGCTACGTCACGGGGCGCATCGGGATTCTGGGCTCCGACACCCTCAGCTCGCTCGCCGACCTCGGCGTCACCACCGACTCCAAGACGGGGCAGCTCAGCTTCAACACCGCCAAGCTCGCCACCGCCCTCAACAAGGACGCCACCGGCGTGCGCCGCCTGCTCTCGCGCTTCGGCGACCTCGTGGAGGGCAGCAACGCCTCCTTCGTGAGCAGCACCGCCGCCACCAAGGCGGGCACCTACGCCGTGAAGGTGACGCAGGCCCGCACCCGCGCTGAGGTGATCGGGACCACCGCCGTCGCCACCCTCGCGAGCCCCGAGAGCCTCACCATCCGCGTCAACAAGGACGCCAACGGCACAGGCAACGTCACCTCGATGGTGGTCAACCTCGCCGCCGGCCTGAGCGCCTCGGCGCAGGTCACCGCCATCCAGGACGTGCTCGACACCAAGAACGTCAACGTCACCGCCTCCATCGAGTCAGGCAAGCTGGTGCTGCGCCACAACGAGTACGGCTCCACCTTCAAGATCGACGTGACCTCCAGCCTCATCGCCGGCAACACCGGCTTCACCACCACGCAGGTGGCGGACCAGGGCACCGACCTCAAGGGCACCTTGAACGGCGTGGAGGCCACCGCGAGCGGCGATGAGCTGATCGGCAAGGTGGGGTTCGCCTTTGACGGCCTGCGCGTGCGTGTGGACAACGACTTCGTGGGCACGGCAGGCACGATCCGCCTCAACGACGGCCTAGGCTCCTCGTTCACCAAGCTGCTCGACTCCTTCGTGAGCACCGAGGGCGTCCTCAGCACCCGCATCAAGAGCTTTGACGCCACCATCTCGCGCGTGCAGGCGCAGATCACGCGCGTCAGCGAGCGCGCCTCGCTCCTCGAGACGCGCCTGCGCAAGCAGTTCAGCACCCTCGAGGTCACCCTCGGCCGCCTCAACGCCACGGGGCAGTACCTCACGGCGCAGCTCAAGGCGCTGCCGGGCGTCCAGCGGGACTGAGGAGGCGGGTGAGGAGGCGGGGCGGAGGCGCGCGGGGCGGAGGCGCGCGGGGCGGAGGCGCGCAGGGCGGAGGCGCAGGGCGCGCGAGGGCTCAGCCCTGGCCGCGCCAGACGCCCTTGCCGCGGCTCGCGGCGCCCATCAGGCTGCGCTGGTAGCCGGTGAGCCCGCGGCGGCCCGTGGAGGTGGTCTCGAGGTGCTTGCGCGCGTCCGTGAGGAGGCGCTGCACCACGAGCACCATCTCGCGGTTGAGCGCCTCTAGGTACTCTAGGCGCCCGCGCAGGTAGTCGGCGTACTCCGAGGAGGGGTCCACGGGGCCGAGGGCGGTGAGCGCCTCAAACGCCTCCGCCTGCGCCTCGTCGAACGTCTCCACATCGGGCGCTATGTTCTGCTGCACGGTGGAGAGGAACTCCTGCGCCTGCGCGATCAGCGCCTCCACCGCGCGGAGGTGAGCGGCGCTCATCCTCAGTCTTGCTCGTCGCTCTTGGCGGTGGGGTCCCCTTGGGTCGCGAGCGCCTGCTTCCAGCCGTCGCGGAGGGTGCTGAGGAGGTTGACCACCTCGTCGATCATGTCGGCGTTGAGCTTGATGTTGGCCTCGGTCAGCCGCTCGTTCATGTACACGTAGAGCTGCTGCAGGCGCTCGCACAGCTCCGGGGAGACGCTGAAGTCGAGGCTGTTCATGAGCTCGTCGATGATCGCCTGCGTCTTGCTGATGAAGATGCCCTTGCCCTCAAAGTCGCGCTCCTCGATCTTCTTTTTCGCCTGCAGCGAAAAGCGTATGGCGCCGTCATAGAGCATGATCATGATCTGCGCAGGGGAGGCCGTCTGGACCTTCATGTCCTGATAGCGCCCAAGGCCCTTCTTCCCATATCCGCTGCCGTAACCCATAGTGCACCTGCTGTGTGTGGGCTGAGTGGTTGTGGAGCGAGTGTGAACCAAGCGGCGGTGTTTGAAAAGAGACAAATGACCGACGGGGGCGGATCGCGCGGCGGGGGTGTGGCGCGGGCGCCTCAGAGGCGCCAGCGCATGTCCTTGCGCATGAGCGGGTTGAGCTTCTTGGGCGCAGGGCGGCGCGGGGGCGGGGGCGGGGGCGGGGGCTCAGGCTCCTTAAAGAGCTCCGCGAGGTCCCCCTCCATCACCGCCAGCGCCTCGAGGGCGTCCCCCTGCCGCGCCAGCAGGCCGTCCACCTCCACGCGCGCCTCCAAGAGCTCCCCCGACGCCGACTCCACCCGCGCGAACCCCACCTCCTCCTGCCGCGCCGGGAGGTCCTGGCTCATGGGGCCGCGCACAGGGCGCGCGCGATACACCCGCAGGCGCTTACCGCGCCAGTAGTCAGAGTCGAGGGGGGGGGCGCTCTGCGCCTTGAGCGTGAGCGTGCGCTCCGCGGAGAGGCGGCGCCCGTCGAGGGTCTTGGCGCGGTAGACGCTGAGCACCTCAAAGCGCAGCGCGCCGGGCTCACGGGCGACCTCGTCCTCCGCGCCCTCGCCCCCCGCGCCCTCGCCCCCCGCGCCCTCGCCCCGCTCGTCCGCCCGCTCGTCTGCTCGCTCGTCTGCTCGCTCGTCCGCCCGCTCGTCCGCCCGCTCGTCCGCCGCGCCCGCGCCAGGCTTCGCGGTGAGCGCTTTGGCTCCCTGAGCGCGCCTCTCCGCCCTCTCACCCTTCCGCGCGCGCCGCTCCTGAGGGCTCGAATCCTGAGGGCTCGAATCCTGAGGGCTCGAATCCTGAGGACTCGAATCCTGAGGGCTCGAATCCTCGGCGCTCGAATCCTGAGGGCTCGAATCCTGAGGGCTCGAATCCTGAGGGCTCGAATCCCCCGCGCTCTTCCTCTGAGCCCCCTTCTTCGCGGCGTCCTTCTTTGGGGCGCCCTTCTTTGGGGCGCCCTTCTTCGCGGCGCCGCTCCCCTCAGCGCGCTCCTCAGCGCCCCTCTGGGCGCGCCGCTGGACGCGCGGGGCGGGGGGGGCGGGCTCCGTCGCCTCCGTGGGGGTCGCGGGGAGAGGCATGAAGAGGCCGGCCGCCGGGTCAGAGTCGTCGGGCGAGGGGGCGGGGGCGGCGGGCGCCGTGGCGCTCGCGCAGAGGAGGAGGGGCGCTGAGAGCAGCGCGAGGAGAGACGGGCGAGGCATCGACGACTCCACGGGGACGGCGCCGCGGGGGGGCGGGCGCTTACGGGCGTGCAGGCGCCCCGCGCTCACTGCGCGGCGGCGAACTGATTCTGGAGGATGTAGTTGAGGGCTGAGGTGATCGCCTTCTGGTAGATGTTGATCAGGCGGAGGTGCTGCACGGCGCCGGGCCCCGCCTCCCCGTAGGAGGGCCCGAACGTCACCTTGGAGCCGTCGAGCGTCCACGTCTCAGGGTCGGTGAGGCCCTTGGTCTCCACGATGTGCTTGACGCAGGCGTACACGAAGGAGGCGCCGTAGCGGCTCGCCATAAACTCCTCCTGCCCGTAGCGCAGCCCGAGTCCCGCGCGCCCCTCGTCAAAGCGCCCCACGAGCCACAGGCCCTCCCCCTGCGACCCCGTGCGCGTGAGCGCGGTGAGCACGTTGCCCGTGGCCTCCGTGAAGACGAGCCCCTTGCCGCCGGCGATGTGGCCCTCGCTCAGCTCAAACACGCGGAGGGCGCGCTTGAGGTCCTTGGTGTTGCTGACGCGGCGCTTGAGGTAGGGGAGCGCGCGGCGCACCACGCGAACCACGGCGAGGCGGGTCTCGCGCGCGCTGCTCTGCTGGAAGAACAGGCGCTCGCGCTCGTCGCACACCACCACATAGCCGAGGCGGTCGGTCTGCTTCCAGCCCACATAGATCTGCGCGTGCTCATCCTCGCGGAAGCGGTGCACCAGCGCGCGCACCTCCTGCAGCGAGGGCGAGAGCTGATCGATCAGCAGCTCCTGCGTGTCGGGGCTGAGGCGCCCGCAGCGGCGAATCACGCCGCGCAGCGTGCGCGCCGTGGTCATGCGCGCGCCGTCGGAGCCCCGATAGAGCACCTGGAACTGCCCGCCCACCTCATAGGTGAACACCTTGGCCTCTCCCTCCGGCGCCCCCTCGGCGAACACCCGCGACGCCTGGCTGAGGATCTCCTGCACGCGCTTGCGCACCACGGGCTGCACGCGGCTGTTGGGGCCGAGCACCTCTGGCGCCGCCGCGAGGTCGAGGCGCGCCCCGCCCTCCGCGTAGAGGGAGCGCATCGCCTGCGTGAACGCCTCCTCCCCCTGGTAGCGGCGGCAGAAGGTCTCGCCCCACGAGTTCTGCGTGATCACCGAGATGTCGCGGAGCTGGCTGCGGCGCTGCTGCCCGTAGTTGAGGATGTCCCAGCCCTGCGAGGCGTATGAGCTGCTGCGCTCCTCCTCAAACGACGTGGGACTCACTGAGATGAGGAGGCGCTCCACCTTGGGGGGCGCTAAGAAGGCGCGCTCGGGGAGCGCGGGGGCGCTCAGGCCGCTGAACATCGCGTAGAGCTTGTCGAGCAGCTCGCGCCCCTCCACGATGTTGAACTCGGGGCGGTCGCTGGTGACGCTCACGACGGTGTGCGGGTGGAAGCAGCCGTTAAAGACCGCCCAGATGCCCAGCTGCACCAGCGTCTCGCCGGTGGCGATGGGCGTCGCCAGCGACACCCCGCGCTCCTGCTCGCTGCCCCGATAGAGGAGCCAGCGGTCCGACGCCGGCGCGTGCGGGTCCTCCACGAACGACAGCGCCTCCTCGCGCGGGGGCGCGCCGAGGAAGTACGTGAAGAGGTGCGGCACCTTCCCCACCATGCTCTCAAAGCACGCTGAGAGGCGGCGGCGGCGCACGATGTCGCGGCGCGCCTGCAGCTCGAGGGCGTTGGTCTGCGCGTAGCGACTCAGGCGGCGGTAGAGGTCGAGCAGGAAGCGACGCGTCACGCGCGCGAGGGCGTCCACCTTCTCGATGGGCCACGCCCCAAACGCGTCGAGCTCCTCGAGGAGCGCCTGTGGCCAGCCCCACTGCTGCGCGTAGGCGCGCATGACCAGGTGCTCGCGCTCCTCAAGGCGCGCCCGACTCGCCGGCACGCCGAGGTCGAGGTAGACGCAGGCGCGGAAGAGGCGCTGCGCGTAGCGGTCCTGCCCCTCGCTGAAGTGGTGCTGCAGCACGTCGAGAATCTGAAAGCGCGGGTCGATGAACTCGAGCTCGTGCTCGCCGGCGAACACCGACTTCTTGAGCCGCTCGCTCAGGTACGAGAAGGGCACCCCCCCCACCTGCGCGTAGGCGAGCGCCATGCGGAGGGCGCCCTCAAAGGGGTTAAACAGGCTCCGCGTGAGCTGCTCAAAGGCGAAATCCACCAACTCCCCCTGCGACGGGTCCTCGAGGTAGCCGAGGTCGATGAGCGGAATCGACTGCCCCTTGTCGTCCACCTCCACCTGGATGAGGCGGGGCGCGGCCGCGGGGCGCGCCCCCTCCTCGCCGCCGGCGCTCTGCACGAGGCTGTCGCGGAGCTGCGCGTAGCGCTCCGCGCGCAGGCCTGAGTGCGACGCCCACCAGAGCGGAATCTGCCCGCCGAGGTAGAACGCCTCCCGGTAGAGGCGCTCGCGCAGGAGGGGCAGCGAGTGAGTCGCCACGAGCTCGTCCTGCGTGGCGCTCAGGTCATCGACGTCGACGAGGTGGAAGCTGACGTCGAGGGCGCGCGTCTTGAGCCACTCGGCGAGGGCGTCGAGCTTGGCGCGGAGCAGCGGGAGCGCGCCTGAGGCGGACACGCCCTCGCGCAAGACCAGCCACAGGCGGATCAGCGGCGCGGCGCGCTTGCTCATCGTGCCGAGGTCCGTCTCGCAGAGCAGCGCGCTCACGGCGGCGCCCTGGCGGGGCGTGTGGCGGGTCCTGTGCCCAAAGACCTGCTCTACCGCGCGCATCACCGTGGGGTTAAAGTCGCAGTCGTAGAGGCCGTGCGGCGTGGCGGGGTTGGACTGGTAGCCTGGAATCCCCGCGGCGTTGGCGTTGATGAAGTACGGGATGAGGGCGAAAAAGGTGCGCTGCTTGGGGTCGAGGGCGTCAAAGAGCCGCTCGAGGCGCCCGCGGCTGTAGCGCACGTACTGCTCCACGTGCCCGCCGATCTGCGCCCAGATCTTGCGCTTGCCGCCTAGGCTCTGCGCGGCGCGCTCCACGCGCACAAAGTAGTGCTGCGCCAGCGCCCCGCCCTCGCCGCGCCCCACGGACGGGCGCGCGTCCGCCCCGAGCTGCGCCGCGCCCGGACTCAGCGGCAGGGGCGGCGGCAGGTGGAAGGGCTCGGCGCTCACGAGCGCGCGCAGCCACTCAGCGCGGAAGTGGGCCTCGGCGGACGGGGCGAGCGACGACGTGGTGGACATCTTACCTCAAGGAGAGCGATCGGGGGTCGAGGCGATCCCCGCTGTTTGAGGGCGCCGGCGCAGAGGCGCCCGCCGCGCTCTCCCGAAAGATGAAGTGCTTGACGGGGTAGCGCTGGTCGTTCAGTACATACTGCATCGCGCGTCGGTTGGCGAGATTAAAAATGAGCGGCGCGCACAGGTTCGCGCTCACGTCGGCCGGGCTGCTCGCCACCGTCATGATGACCGACAGCACGAGTTGGTGCTCATCGAGGGGGGCGATGGCGTTGAGCTCCGCGCGCTTGATCTCCGCCCTGTACGACGGATAAAACGAGAGCGGGTCGCCGAGCACGAACGCCACCGAGGCGTCCTCCACGCTCTGGAGCCACTTAAAGTGCTGGCGCGCGCGCTCCACCACCACAAAAGACTTGAGTGACGCGAATCCGAGGATACCCA
>VGTA01000071.1 GCA_016874875.1 Deltaproteobacteria bacterium
GAGCCCGCCCCCCCCGAGCACCTCGGCCTGCTCACGCCCCTCGACCCGAGCCAAGAGGCGCCCCTCGGCTGGCTCGACTCCCCGTGGGCGCCCGCCCTCGACTCCTCCGCCACCTTCGTCCAAGCCGCCCGCCTCCGCAGCACCCGCGGTCGCCCCAAGGTGAGCGGCCACCCGTGCCTCTTTGTGGGAGAGCTGCGCAACGACACGTGCATCTCGTTCAACTGGGGCTCCGCCGGCTTCATCAAGAACCCCGTGGCCCTCAAGAGCGGCGCGCGCTACAAGACGCGCGAGCACAGCAGCCCGAGCCTCGCGCGCAACTGGGCCATGCCCGAGATGATCGAGGCGATCACGATGGCGGTGGACGCCGTGCACGCCGCCTACCCCGACACCAAGCGCCTCGTCATCGGCGACCTCAGCCGCCGCGAGGGCGGGCACTTCCCGCCCCACGTCTCGCACCAGTCGGGGCGCGACGCCGACATCGGCTACTACACCAAGGGCCCCGGGCAGCCCGACCACCTGCAGCGCATCGGCGCGGCGCACCTCGACGTGGAGCGCACGTGGGTGTTCCTCCGCTCCATGCTCAAGAATGACCAAGCGCAGATGATCTTCATGGACTACCGCCTCCAGAAGCCCCTCTTCTACTACATGCGCGACGTCGTCAAGCTCCCCCCCCACCTGCTGCGCCGCTACATCTCATACCCCCGCCGCGGCGGCGGCGTGATTCGCCACCTCAAGGGCCACGCCGACCACCTCCATATCCGCTTCTATGCCCCCTACTCCATCGCCGCCGGGGAGGCGTACCTCCGCAAGCACGGGACGGCGGCCCTCAAGCCGATTCCCGTCTATCACGCGATTCGGCGCGGCGACAACCTCCTCAAGATCGCCAAGCGCCACAGGGTGACGTGGCGCAAGATTATGCAGTGGAATCGCCTCAACCGCCACACGGCGCGCCGCCTGCGCGTGGGGCAGCGCATCATGGTGGGCTACAGGACTCCCAAGCTCCCCTAGCCCGCGCCCCCGCCGCGCCCTCGCCGCGCCCTCGCCGCGCCCTCGCCGCGCCCTCGCCGCTTGACGAGCGCGGGGGGCGTGCTCATTGTGTGGCACCCCCGCCTCAGCCCCACCCCCCCGGAGCATGCCCCCATGACCCACGGCACCATCCTGCTCGCCGAAGACGACCCGATGATCCAAAAGGTGCTCGCCCGCATGATCACCCGAGCGGGCTACGAGGGCGCCGTGGCGGTCTTCGCCGACGCCGCCGCCGCCCTCGAGTTCACCGCGCGCGTCGGGGGCGCGCTCGACCTGATTCTGGTGGACACCAACCTCCACGACGACGGCGACGCCGTCTTCTTCCACGCCCTCCGCGCCCTCGCCCCCGCCACGCCCATCGTGGCGTCGAGCGGCCACAGCGAGGAGCAGCTCCGCGGCCCTGACCACTTCGCAGGCTGCGACCTCCACCGCGTCCTCTCCAAGCCCTTTGGGCTGCAGGACATCAAGGACCTGATCGCCTCCCTCCCCTGAGGCGCCCCCGCAGAGGAGCCCGCCATGAGCCCCGCCCCCCGCGCCTTGCCCCCCGCCCTGCCCCGCGCCCTGCCCCGCGCCCTCGAAACCCTCGCCGCGCGTCGCGACGAGGGGGACGCGCAGGTCATCACTCAGCCCAAGACCTCCACCGCCGTGCAGCGCCCCCCGCGCTACAGCGTGGTGCTGCTCAACGACGACTACACCACCAAAGACTTTGTGGTGCTCGTGCTGATGACCTACTTCCACAAGACCCTCGACGAGGCCTTCGCGCTCACCGACCGCGTCCACCGCGAGGGGCGCGGGGTGGCCGGCGTGTACCCGCACGACGTCGCAGAGACCAAGCAGCGCATGACGCTGCGCGCCGCCGAGCTCTATGAGATGCCCCTGCGGGTCGTCCTCGAGCCTGAGCGCTAACCCCCCACGGAGCAACACAAACATGTCGATCCAGCAGAGTGAAGACCTCACGCGCGCCATCGCGCTCGCCCACGAGGCCGCCCAGGAGCTCCGCCAGGACATGGTGGGGATCGATCACCTCTTCTTGGGGATTCTCAAGACGCGCGAGGGGCGCCGCGCCTTCTCGGCGCTCAACGCCGACGTGGACCAGATGCTCAGCGAGGTCTACGCCTTCCTCAAGGAGAGCTGCGAGCCCGTCCCCGACCACGTGGACTACCAGCCCGAGCACATCAAGATGGCCATCGCCTGCCACCAGGTCCTGAGCAAGGGCATGGAGCAGGCGGTGACCTCCGAGGCGAGCGAGGTGAGCTGCCTCAACATCCTGATCGCCATGTTCAACCTGCCGCGCTGCTACTCCGTGCACCTCATGCAGAGCAAGGACATCACCGCCTACCAGCTCAAGCGCGCCCACGCGGCGCAGCACGGCGGGCGGGGGCTGGGGGAGGAGGGCGATGACGACGAGGCGGAGGAGGCGGTGAGCGCCGAGGGCGAGGAGGAGGGCGCCGCCGCCTCCTTTAGCGACCTCGTGCGCGACCTCACCGCCGCTGCGCGCGAGGGCAAGCTCGACCCGCTGGTGGGCCGCCAAAAGGAGCTCGCGCGCACCGTCCACATCCTGTGCCGCCGCCGCAAGAACAACCCCATCTTTGTGGGCGAGGCGGGGGTGGGCAAGACGGCGATCGTGGAGGGACTCGCGCTGGCGGTGGCGCGCGGCGAGGTGCCCGAGCCGCTGCGCGAGGCGGTGATCTACTCCCTCGACGTGGGGGCGCTGGTGGCGGGCACCCGCTACCGCGGCGATTTTGAGGCGCGCGTCAAGAAGATCCTCAAGCGCCTGCGCCGCGAGCCCCACGCCATCCTCTTTATCGACGAGATTCACACCTTTATGGGCGCCGGCGCCGTGAGCGGCGGCTCCCTCGACGCCTCCGCCATCTTTAAGCCCCTCCTCGCGCGCGGCGAGCTGCGCTGCATCGGCGCCACCACCTGGAAAGAGTACCGCTCCGTCATCGAGCGCGACGCGGCGTTCTCGCGGCGCTTTCAGCGGGTGGAGGTCAACGAGCCCTCGCAGGACGAGTGCGTGGAGATCATCAAGGGCCTCCAGCCGAGCTACGAGGAGTTCCACCGCGTCCGCTATGACGAGGAGGCGCTCGTGGAGGCGGTGCGCCTGTCGAGCCGCTACTTCCACGACCGCTTCCAGCCCGACAAGGCCATCGACGTGCTCGACGAGGCGGGGGCGGAGGTGCGCCTAGCGGGGCGGGCGGAGGTGCGCAAGGGGGACGTGGAGGCCACCATCGCCCGCATGGCCAGCGTCCCGCCGCGCGAGGTGAGCGCCGATGACCGCGAGCAGCTCAAGCGCCTCGAGGGGGACCTCAGGGGGGTGGTCTTTGGGCAGGACGAGGCGGTGGGGCAGCTGGTGGCGGCGATCAAGCTCGCGCGCGCCGGGCTCGGCGTCCCCGAGCAGCCCATCGGCGCCTTTATCTTTACGGGGCCCACGGGGGTGGGCAAGACGGAGGTGGCGCGGCAGCTCGCCAAGACGCTCGGGCTCAGCCTCGTGCGCTTCGACATGAGCGAGTACATGGAGCGCCACACCGTGAGCCGCCTCATCGGCGCGCCCCCCGGCTACGTGGGCTATGACCAGGGCGGGCTGCTCACCGACGCCATCGCCAAGACGCCCCACTGCGTGCTGCTGCTCGACGAGCTCGAGAAGGCGCACCCGGAGGTCTTTAACATCCTGCTGCAGGTGATGGACCACGGGGCGCTCACCGACAACAACGGCAAGCGCTCCGACTTCCGCAACGTGATCCTCATCATGACCAGCAACGTGGGCGCGCAGGAGGCGTCGCGCCGCCGTCCTGGGTTCGCGCAGGGGGCGGGGCCGCAGCTCGGCGACGACGACGAGGCGTTCAAGCGCACCTTCAGCCCCGAGTTCCGCAACCGCCTCCACGCCCGCGTGCGCTTCGCCGCCCTCAGCGAGGAGGTGTGCGCGCGCATCGCCGAGAAGATGTGCCGCGAGCTCCTCGAGCAGCTGGCGGCGCGCGGGGTGGAGGCGCGGGTGTCGCGCCCCGCCCTCGAGCGCATGGCGCGGCTCGGCTATGACCCCCTCAATGGGGCGCGCCCCATGCAGCGCCTCATCCGCGAGCGCGTTAAGCGCCTCATCGCCGACGAGCTGCTCTTTGGGGCGCTCGCCGACGGCGGGGCGCTGCTGATCGAGGCGGGGGCGGGCGACGAGCGCGGGGCGGAGCCCTTTGTGGCGCGCTACGCGGCGGACGCCGCCGCCTCCCCGCGCTGGGACGAGCCCGACACCCTCAAGCGCGGCGGCTGAGGGCGGTGGCGCGCGCCGCGCGGGGGGGGGCGGGGGGCGCCGCGCCCCTCACGCCTCCGCTCGCCGCGCCCCTCGCGCTCGGCGCGCTCCTGAGCGCCGCGGCCGCCGCCCTGCTCGCGCCCCTCCCCGACCTCCTCCTCGACGCGCTGGTGGCGCTCTCGTGGGCGGCGAGCGTGGCGCTCTTGGTGGCGGTGGCGCGCTGCGACAGCCCCCTCGCCCTCGGGCGCTTTCCGCTGTGGGTGATGCTCTTTACGGTGGGGCGCCTCTGCCTCAACGTCGCCACCACGCGCGCCATCCTCACCGACGCGCGCGCCGGGGATGTGGTGGCGGGGGTGGGGGCGCAGGTGATGGGCGACCGCTGGGCGGTGGGGGTGGTGTTTGTGGCCGCCCTCCTGCTGATTCAGCTCGTGGTGCTCGCGCGCGGCGCGGAGCGCGTGGCGCAGGTGACGGCGCGCTTCGCCCTCGACGCGCTCCCCGGCGCGCAGCAGGCGCTTACGGTGGCGGTGGAGGCGGGGCTGCTGCACCCCGAGGAGGCGCGGCGGGCGCGCGAGCGGCTCCAGGCGCGCGCGGAGCTCTGCGGCGCCCTCGACGGCGCCATGCGCTTTGTGCAGGGCGACGCCGTGGCCTCCCTCGCCCTCGTGGGCGTCAACGCCGCCGGGGGGGTGGCGGTGGGCGCCCTGCACGGCGGGCTGTCGCTGCAGGCGGCGTGGGCGCGCTACGCGCCGCTCACGGTGGGCGACGCGCTCACGGCGCAGCTGCCGGCGCTGCTCGGGGCGGTGGCGGTGGGGGCGTTCGTGTCGCGCCTGCCGAGCGCGGAGGGGGCGCCGCGCGCCGCGCGGGGGCTCGCCGGCGCCGCCCTCGCCCGCGCGGCGCTCCTCGGCGCGGCGGGCGCCTGCCTCGCCCTCGCCCTCGCCCCCTGGTGGGCGTGGGGGGCGCGCGCCGCCTGGCTCGCCGTGGGCGCCGCCGCCCTCGCCGCCGCCCTCGCCGCCGCCCCCCGCCAGGCGGGCGCGGCGGCGCCGGCGCTCACCCTCACCCTCCACCCCGAGGCGCTGGCGGCGGCGGGGGGGGCGCGGGCGCTGGGCGCCGCGCTGGAGGCCGCCGGGCGGGCGCGGGGGCTGCCGGCGCGCGCGCTCGCGCTCGAGCTCAGCGAGGGCGCGCTGCCGCGCGGGGGCTACCGCCTGCGCCTCGGGGCGCGCGCGCTCTGCGAGGGGGCGGTGGTGCGCGGCGCCTACCTCAGCCTGAGCGCGCCGCCTGAGGGGGCGGTGGTGATCGAGGGGCGCCACCCGCGCTGGGGGCTGCGCGGCTGGTGGCGCCCAGAGGGGGAGGGACTCAGCGCCGCCGTGGAGCGCGGCGCGTGCTCGGCGCTCGAGGCGCTCTGCGGGCGCTGCGTGGGGGCGTGGGCGGCGGGGGGGGACGCGGCGTGGTCGGTGGAGGAGGCGTGGGGGTGGGCGAGCGCGGCGCCGGAGCCGCTCAAGGGGTGCGCGCTCACGCGCGACCTCAGCCCCCTCGCCCTCACCCTCGCCGCGCGCGCCCTGTCGGCGGAGGGGCACGACCTGCGCGACCCCCGCCCGCTCCTCGAGGCCCTCGGCGCCCTCGGCGCCGCCGCCCCGCCCGCCGCCCTCGCCCGCGCCCTCCGCCAGCGCGCCGCCGAGGAGGGGGCGGGGGCGCTCCCCTACGTGCTCGTGGAGCTGCCGCTCTCGGCAGAGGGGGCGTCGCCCGCCGAGGAGTGGGGCGAGGGGGCGTGGGCGCGCGTGGAGGGCGCCCTGCGCGCCGCGGCGCTCTCGGAGTCCTCGTGGGTGGTCTTGTGCGCCGCCGCCCAGCGCGCGGACCTCGCCCGCCGCCTCGCCGCCCGCGGGCTGTGGGCGGAGGTGTGGGCGTGGGAGGACGTGCCGGCGGGGCGCCCGCTGCGCTTGGTGGCGTGGGCGGGGGCGGCGGAGGGCCCTTAGGCCCCTGAGGCCCTTGAGGGGGGCCCAAATAGGTGCCAGGCTCTTATTATGTGCTTGAACTACATCAGCAAATCGCGCGCGACGCTAAATCATTGGCGCGCCCCCCAGGATGCGCTAATCTACCCCCCCGCCCCCCCCCTCCGCCGAGGAGCGCGCCATGCGCCAGAGAGCCTACGCCCCCTCCCCCGCCGCCTCCCTCTGCGCCCCCCCCCGCGCGCTCCTCTGCGCCCTCGCGCTCCAGGTCCTCGCGCTCCAGGCCCCCGTCGCCCTCGCGCAGCCCGACGCCGACGCCGACGCCGACGCCGGGGAGCAGCTGCTCGAAGGCCCGCGCCCCGACTACCTCGGCGTGCGCCCCGGCATCAACAACTTCGCCCCGGGCAAGCGCCCCACCCCCAAGCCCGGCCAGCAGGTGATCACCTGGGTGGGCTTTCAGGCCAAGGGCGACCGCGCGCGCGTCTTTATTCAGACCGACAGCCCCCCTATCTACGAGGTGGCGAGCAGCGACCCGCGCCGCGTCATCATCGACCTGCCGAGCGCCACCCTGCACACCCCCAACGAGGCGCGCGACCTCGACGCCGCCTTCTTCCCCACGGTGGTGCGCGCCGTGCGCGCGCGGCAGCTGGGCAAGGGGCTGGTGCGCGTGGAGGTCCGCCTGCGCGAGCCCGCGCGCTACCGCATGAAGAAGGAGCAGGGCTTCATCCACATCTTCTTTGACCCCCCCCGCGCGCCCATCGACGTCATCGCCGAGCGCGAGCGTGAGCTCGAGGCGGCGGCGCCGCAGGAGGGCGACCCCGCGCGCCTCCGCGCCCCCCGCCCCCCCGAGGGCGCCTCTGCGCCCGCAGAGCCAGATGCAGAGTCTGGCGCAGAGTTCGGCGCAGAGTCCCGCGCAGAGTCCCGCGCAGAGTCCCGCGCAGAGCCCCGCGCAGAGCCCCCCGCCGCCCCCCCCGGCGCCGAGCGGTGAGCGCGGCGGGCGATTCGGGGCCGGTGGAGCTGCGCGCGCTCGCCGAGCGCGTCCTCTTTGGGCCCACCCTCGCCGATAAGCTCTACGCCCCCGCCCGCGTCACCGACGAGCGCCCCGGGGCGCCCATCGCGCTCCCCGGCGGCCCTGCGCGCGACCACGCCCTCGCCTTTGAGGACGCCGCCGCCCGCCGCGCGCGCAAGCCCGACGGGGCGCGTCCCACCCTCGACGCGCTCCGCGACCCCCTCGCCCGCGCCCGCCTCCTGCACACCTTCGCCCACCACGAGCTGATGGCGCTCGAGCTGATGGCGCTCGCCCTCCTGCGCTTCCCCGACGCCCCCGCCCCCTTCCGCCGCGGCCTCGCCGGGGTCATGCGCGACGAGCAGCGACACTGCCAGCTCTACCTGCGCCGGGTGGAGGCGCTCGGGCTCTCGCTCGGCGAGGAGCGCGTCAACGACTTCTTTTGGCGCTGCGTGGCCGACGCCCCCACGCCGCATGAGTGGAACGCGCGCGTGGGGCTGGTGTTTGAGCAGGCCAACATCGACTTCACCCGCTACTACGAGCCCGCCATGCGCGCCGTGGGCGACCCCGAGAGCGCCGACGCCCTCGCCGAGATCTACCGCGACGAGCTCAGCCACGTGAAGCACAGCCTCCACTGGTTTCGCGCGTGGCGCCCCGCCGGCGAGCCCGACTGGGAGCACCTGTGCGCCCTCCTGCGCCCCCCCCTCTCCCCCGGGCGGGCGCGCGGCGCCGTGTTCTCGGTGGAGGGGCGGCGCGCCGTGGGCTTTGATGAGCGCTTTATCGACTCCCTCGAGCGCTGGGGCGGCTCCGTGGGGCGCCCCCCCGCCGTGTGGCTCCCCAACGTGAGCGTGGAGGAGGAGGTGAGCGGGCGGCTCGCCGCCCCCAAGGCGCGCGCCGCCGCCGAGGAGGCGCGCGCCGCCCTCGCCCCCCTGGTGGGCTGGCTGTGCGCCCGCGGCGACGTGGCGCTCGCCCCGCCCCCCTCCGCGCCGCTGCAGGGCCTCCTGCTACGCGCGCGCGGCTTTAACCCCGAGTGGCTCCCGCGCGTGGAGGACCTCGGCGCGCGCAAGGTGGCCGCCCTGAGCCCCTGGGGCTGGAGCGCCGACGCCGCCGCCGCCCTCGCCCCCCTCGCCCCCCACCTCATCCCCTCCGCCCCGCGCCCCCACGAGGACCTGCGCCACGTGGCGGCGCACTCCAAGCTGTGGGACGTGGCGCAGCGCCCAGCCGTGTGGGACGCCCTCGAGCGCGAGGGGGTGCCGCGGGCGTGGCTCTGCGAGGACGAGGCGGTCGCCTGCCGCGACGAGGACGCGCTCTGGCGCGCCCTAGAGGCGCTGCACGCCCGCCACCCCCACGTGGCGGCCAAGGCGGCGCTCGGGGCGGCGGGGCGCGGGGTGCTGCGGCTCGAGCGCGGGGCGCTGAGCGCGCCGCAGCGCGGCTGGCTCCGCCGGCAGGCGCGCGCCCACGGCGTCACCCTCGAGCCGTGGTACCCGCGCGCCCTCGACCTGTCGTTCCACGGGCGCGTGGAGCGCGTGGGCGACGCCCTCGCCGTGCGCGCCGACGGGGTGGTGCTCAGCGACGTAGACGCGCGCGGCGCCTACCGCGGGGCGTGGCTGTGCGCCCCCACCGCGCCCCTCTCGCCGGCGCTGCAGCGGGCGCTCACCGACGACGGGCGCGACCCCCGCCGCCTCCGGCGCGCCGCCGAGGCCGCCACGCGCGCCGTGGGCGACGCCCTCGCCGCCCTCGGCTACGTGGGCTGCTTTGGGCTCGACGCCCTCCTCTCGTGGGACCCCGCGCGCGCCGACGACCCCGCCGCGGCGCGCTTGCACCCGCTCGTGGAGGTGAATCCGCGCGTCACGATGGGGCGCCTCGCCCTCGCGCTGCGCGAGTCGGTGGTGTCGCCAGCGTCGGGGCGCGCGCCGGGGGGGGCGCGCCGCTTCAAGCGCCTGCGCGTGCTCCCGCGCCCCCGCGCCGCCGACCCCGCCGCCCCCGCCGCCGCCTGGCTCGGCGATCTCCTCGCCGCCCCCCCCGCCTTTGACGAGGCGGGGCGCTGGGTGAGCGGGACCCTCCCCCTCTCCGATGTCTGGGCGACGCCCGCGCCCTCGCTGGCGGTGGTGGCGTGTGAGGGGGACCCCGCGGGGGGCGGGTGAGGCGCTCGGGGTGTGACATGTAGAGCGTATGTGGGCTCCGCAGGGCTCAGTCGGGGCGCGGCGGGGGCGCGGGTCACGGCGGGGGATGGGGGGCGCGGCGCGCGGCGCGGCGCGCGGCGGGGCTTGGCACGCTCTTTGGGAGGGCGCCGCCCCGCCGCTCGCCCCCCCCCTCCGTCTGAGCGAGTCGCCCACACATAAACCTGCGGCGTCGCCTGCCCCGCCTACTGCGGCGCGCAAGCGCAGGCGCCGGGGCAGCCGAGCGCGGACATAGAGAAGATTCTCCGCGCGGTGGTCTTTGAGCTCTCAGGGGCGCGCGGGGCGCGGGGCGGGTTGACCGTGGCGGGGGGGGGCGTCATAGTGGCGCGCCCCCTCACAGAGGAGTCGTGCTCTCCATGCGCCGCCCTGCCCCGCGCGCCGCCGCGCGCCGCGCCCTCAGCGCCCTCAGCGCCCTCAGCGCCCTCAGCGCCCTCAGCGCCCTCAGCGCCCTCAGCGCCCCCCTGC
>VGTA01000072.1 GCA_016874875.1 Deltaproteobacteria bacterium
GGTGTGCGCGCTTTGGTGTGGTGCGTCGCGCTTGACCCTGCTCCGCCTCCTCCCCCCTCCGCCTCCTCCCCCCCTCTTTAGGAGCCCTCCCCCATGATTCGCTACCTGCCGCGGCGCGGACACCGCGCCACCCCCTGGGCCAACGGGCGCGGCGAGACGCTCGAGGTGACGCGCGTGGAGCGCGACGGCGCCCTGCAGTGGCGCCTCTCGGTGGCCACCATCGTGGAGGATGGCCCCTTCTCGCCCCTCCCGGCGCTCGAGCGGTGCCTCACCGTGCTGTCGGGGGAGGGCTTTGACCTCGAGCTCGACGCCCCCACCCCCGCCGAGCGCCTCGCCGCCGGCGAGGGCTGGCCGCGCCCGTGCCGCCCGCTCGCCCCCGTCTACTTCTCCGGCGCCCTCCCCGTCCGCGCCGCGCGCACCGGCGGGCGGCGCTCAGAGGACCTCAACGTGATGACGCGCCGAGGTCTCCCCCCCCCCGATGTGCGCCCCGCCCCCCTCGCCGCGCCCCTCGCGCTCGCGGCGGCCCCGGGGGAGCTCCTGTGCGTGGTGCTCTTGGGCGGCGCGACCCTGGGGGGGACCCCCCTTGAGCGCCTCGACGTGCTCTTGAGCGACGAACCCCTGCGGCTCGACCCCCCTCCGGCGACCCCGGCGGCGGAGGGCGGCGCGGTGGTGATTCGGGCGCGGGGCCTCTTGGCGCTCGGGGCCCTCGAGCGCGGAATCCTCTTGCACCTCTCCCTCCTCTGCTGCGCGGCGCTCCTGAGCGGCTGCATCACCTACCAGCTCTCCTTTGAGACGGACGAGCCCCTCTCCGAAGGGGGGCAGGGGGCTGGGCAGGGCGCGGGGCAGGGCACGCCCCCCACCGCAGGGCAGGGCGCGGGGCAGGGCGCGGGGCAGGGCGCCGGGCAGGGCGCCGGGCAGGGCGCCGGGCAGGGCGCGGGGCAGGGCGCGCCCCCCACCGCTGGGCAGGGCGCCGGGCAGGGCGCCGGGCAGGGCGCCGGGCAGGGCGCCGGGCAGGGCGCCGGGCAGGGCGCGCCGCCACCCGCAGGGCACCCCGCCGGCGCCCAGGCGGGCGCGCCGCCCGCGTGCCTCCCCGGCGCCCCCTGCGACGACGGCGACGACTGCACCCACGACGACCGCTGCGACGCCGCTGGGGTCTGCGCGGGCGCGCCGCTCACCTGCCTCTCCGACGCCTGCGTGGAGCGCTGGTGCGACGGCTCCGCCGCCTGCGCGGAGCGCCCCAAGACGGGCGCCCCCTGCGACGACGGGCAGGCCTGCACCCACTCCGACGCCTGCGACGCCGCCGGGGTCTGCGCGGGCGCGCCGCTCACCTGCCTCTCCGACGCCTGCGTGGAGCGCTGGTGCGACGGCTCCCCCGCCTGCGCGGCGCGCCCCAAGACGGGCGTCCCCTGCGACGACGGGCAGGCTTGCACCCACTCCGACGCCTGCGACGCCGCGGGGGTCTGCGCGGGCGCGCCGCTCACCTGCCTCTCCGACGCCTGCGTGGAGCGCTGGTGCGACGGCTCCCCCGCCTGCGCGGCGCGCCCCAAGGCGGGCGCCCCCTGCGACGACGGGCAGGCCTGCACCCACTCTGACGCCTGCGACGCCGCCGGGGTCTGCGTGGGCGCGCCCCTCTCGTGCGTCTCCTCGGAGTGCGTGCAGCGCTCCTGCGACGGCACTCCCGCGTGCGTGGAGGTCTTTACGGGGCAGGCCTGCGACGACGGCGACCTCTGCACCCACAGCGACCGCTGTCAGGGGGGCGCCTGCCGCGGCGACGGCGTCTCGTGCGCCTCGGATGAGTGCGTGACGCGCTCCTGCAACGGCACGAGTCAGTGCAGCGCCACCGTCCACGTGGGGCAGGCGTGCGGGAGCGCCCCCGCCTGCACCACGCAGACCTGCAGCGCTGAGGGCGCCTGCGTGCGCGCCAACCTCACCAACGGCGCCCGCTGCGGCGCCACCGCCGCCCACAGGTGCTGCGGCGGCAGCTGCGTCAACACGGGCAGCAACGAGTCGCACTGCGGCGGCTGCGGCATCGCCTGCGAGAGCGGTCACCCCTGCTACGCCTTCAACAACACCGGCGTCTGCGGCTGCGGCATCGCCAACGCCAACTGCACCTCAGGTGCGCGCAACACCGCCACTTGCTACGACGCCGGCGTGGGCTCGCGCTGCAACTGCCAGGGCAACAACGACTGCGCCGCCCGGCAGACCTGCTATGACGTCCCGGGGCAGAACTACTGCCTCTACTGAGCGCCCGCCGCGCGCCGCGGGGGGCTACCGGCGCAGGGCGCGCGCCGCCTCCTGCTGCACGCGAGGGTCGAGGTCGAGCATCGCGTCCATGAGCGTGTCGAGGCGCGTGGGCGCCGGCGAGGCGGCGGCGGCGCGCGTGACGGCGAGACGGAGCGCGCCGTGGGCGATGGAGCGGCGCCAGGCGGCGTAGGCCTCCGCGAGCAGCGCGTCGAGCTCGGCGCCGCGCAGGTGAGGTAGCGCCTCGAGGGCACACATGAGCGCCGCCTGCTCCTCGCGCGGCGCCGGCAGGTGCGCGCGCACCTCGGCGCGCGCGGCCTCCACGCAGGCGACGCGCGCCTCCCCGCCCACCGGCGTGAGCTCCTCCTCGCTCGTGGGGGCGCAGAGCGCGCGCAGGGCGGCGCAGCGCTCGAGGGCGGAGGGCGACGAGAGCAGCGGGCCGAGCGCGCGCAGGCGCTCGGGGGGCGGGAGGGACCCCGCCGCCGCCGCCGCTGCCGCGCGCAGCCCCTCCGGGCCGGGGGCGCCGAGGGTCTCCTCGATCAGGGCGCGCGCGCGCGCCCCGCGCTCCCCCCAGCGCCGCAGCGCCTCAAACACGCGCGCGCGCCCCTCCTCGCTCGCCCGCGCGGCGGAGTCCAGCAGGGAGCCCTCGCAGAGGTCCCAGCGCGCGCGCAGCGCCCCCTCCACGGCCCCCTCGGGCCCCCCCCCGGCGAGGAGCGCCTCCGCCAGCGGCGCGCAGACCTCCGCCCCCGCCGCCGCCAGCGCCGCGCCCCCGACGGCGCGCGCCTCCTCGTGGCGCGCGCTGAGCAGCTCGAGGGCCACGGCGGGCGCCTGCGCGCCCGCGCCCCGCAGCCACGCCCGCGCCGCCGCCTCCGCCGTGCCCTCGTCGGGGCCGTCGAGGGCGTAGCCCCGCAGCAGCCCCTCCGCCCCGCCGAGCTCCCCGAGCGCGCCGAGGGCGCCCCGCCGCACGCTCACGCTCTTGTCGAGGGCGAGCTCCTTGAGGCCGAGGAGCCCCTGCTCGCCGCCCCACGCGCGCAGCGTGCTCACCAGCTCCACGCGCTCGCTCACATAGGCGCTCGTGAGCGCGTTGAGCGCTAGGGCGCGCAGGGCGGGGTCGTCGTAGAGCGCCGCCGCCCGCAGGCCCGCCGCGCGCCTCGCGGCGTCGTCGCGCTGCGCTAGCGCCTCCTCCACCAGCGGGCGCGCCTCCTTGGGGTTGAGGCGCGCGAGCGTGAAGAGCAGCGCGGCGCGCTCCTCCCCCGCGCTCTGGGCGTAGCGCCGCTTGAGCTGCTTGAGCTCCTTGAGGCGCCTCTTGAGCTCCGGCCAGGGCGCAAACTCTTCAGCGCGCGCGGAGGTGAGGCCGGGCGCCCCGAGCGCCCCGAGCGCCCCGAGCGCCCCGAGCGCCCCGAGCGCCCCGAGCGCCCCGAGCGCCCCGAGCGCCCCGAGCGCCCCGAGCGCCCTGAGCGCACCGAGCGCACCGAGCGCCCTGAGACCCCTAAGCGCTTTATGCGCGCCGCGCGCGCCGTTCCATCGATCACTGCGCACGTCTCTCTGACCTCCTGCGATGTCTTGGAGTCCACGCCGCTGAGCGAGCGCCGCGCGTCGACCCCCCTGAGGCTCGCACAACCGCTCGGCGCTCACAAGCTCGCGGGGGCGGGCGGGCGGGAGGGCGGGCGGGCGGGCGGCGAAGAGGGCGTGTACAGCGCGCGCGCCGTCGTGCTACCCCTCCTCCCGGCCCTCCCCTCTCGCCCCCCCCCCGCCCCCGCCCCCCGCCCAAGGAGCCCCCATGAGCGCCCTCCCCGCCCCTAGCGCCCTGCGCGCCCTCCGCCAAGAGGTCGAGCGCCTGCAGGTGCGCTCCGCCTTCCAAGAGCGCGTCACCCAAGAGCTCAGCGACCAGGTCTACGCCCTGCACGGCCTCGTCGCCCACCTGCGCGCCGAGCTCGAGGCGCTGCGGCGGGCGGGCGAGGGGGGCGGCGCGGGGCGTGAGGGCCTCAGCGCCCCCCACGACCCCGCCCTCGACCGCCCCCCGCACTACTGAGCGCCCCCGCGCCGCCCCTCAGCCGCAGCGCCCCCCCTCACACAGCCGCCCCGCCCCGCAGTCGGCGTCGCGGAGGCACTCCGCCGGCGGTATGGGGGCGCACAGGCCATAGAGGCAGGTCTGCCCGCCCCCGCAGTCGGCGTTCTGGGCGCACTGCGAGATCAGCGACCGGCATATGCCCGCCGAGCAGATGAGCGGGACGGGGAGGGGAATCAGGTTGGCGCAGTCGCTTGACGCCTGGCACGCCGGCGCCGGCAGGCACTGCCCGCTGAGGCAAGCGCCGTCGCCGCAGTCAGACGCCTCCGCGCACCGCCCCGCCGAGGACGCGCACCGCCCCCCCTCGCAGATCAGCGACCCCGAGCAGCCCACGTCGCTCGCGCACGGGTCCCCCTGCGCCCCGCCCCCCGCCGCGCAGGCGTTGCCCACGCAGCGCTCCCCTGGCGCGCACTGCGCGTCGAGGGTGCACTCCACCGCCACGCAGGCGCCGCGGCTGCACACCGCGCTCGGGCCGCAGTCGGCGTTCACCGCGCAGCCGCCCTGCGCCACGCACCGACTCGACACGCACGCCTGCCCCGCCGCGCAGTCGGAGGCGCGGCGGCACTCGGGGCGGGCGCAGCGGAAGCCCTCGCAGATCTGCGTGGCGCCGCAGTCGGCGTCGGCGGCGCACTGCCCGGGGGCGCAGACCTGCGCCTCGCAGATCTGCCCGTCGACGCAGTCGAGGTCCTGCTGGCAGCGCAGACTCGCCTCGCACGCCCCCGCCTGGCACACCTCGCCCGGCGCGCAGTCAAAGTCCCCAAAGCACTCGGGGTCCTGGCACGCCCCGCCCACGCAGCGGCCCGACGGGCAGTCGGCGTCGGCGCGGCAGGCGGCGAGCGGCGCGAGGGTGAAGCGCACGGTGGCGGCCCCGGCGTCGGTGGAGAAGCCGTCCACGAACACGTAGGTCACGCCGGCGCTCAGCAGGGTGAGCGTGATCGCCGAGAGCACCCCGCTGGCGTCGTCGTTGCAGGCGCTCTCGGAGCCCGCCCGCTCGCACGAGGCGCGCGCGAACAGCACCGGGTCGTAGTCGGCGCGCTCCACCGTCACCGTGAGCACGCCGGGGGCCGCCGCGCGCACCGCCACCACCTGCTCTCCGCCCCCGGCGCCGCCCCCGCAGGAGGCGGTGTAGGTGTTGGCGTCGCCGCGGGTGCTCGTCTCGAGGGCGCGGCTCTGACCTGGACTCAGCGCGAGGTCGGTGACCGGCGTGGTGGGCTCGCAGGCGTCGCTGCGCACGCAGGCGCCCGAGAGGCAGAGCTGCCCCTGCGGGCAGTCGCGCGACGTGACGCAGGCGGGGGCCGCCTCGCAGCGGTTGGCCTCGCACACCCGCCCGGCGCCGCAGTCGGCGTCGGCGACGCAGTCGCCGAGCACGCAGGCGCCCGTGTCGCGGACGCACACGCGCCCGGCGCCGCAGTCGGCGTTGGCGGTGCAGCCCGCCGCGGGCACCTGGCACTGGCTGTTGACGCAGCGCTGCCCGGCGGGGCAGCGGTCGCTCGTCACGCAGCCCGCCTCGCACAGCCCCGCGTCGCACACCTGCCCGAGAGGGCAGTCCGTGGAGACGCGGCAGGCGGGCGCCGGGGCGCACACCCCCCCCGCCGCGAGGTCGCACACCTCGCCGGTGGCGCAGTCGCGGTTCACGCGGCACGACGCCTGCCGAGGCACGCAGTCGCCCCCGTCGCACGCCTGCCCGAGGGGGCAGTCGGCGTCGCCCCCGCAGCCCTGCGCGGGCACGCAGAGCCCAAACTCGCACGCCAGGAGGCCCCCGCCGGGGCAGTCGACGTCGCGCTCACAGAGCACGGGCGGCGCGGGGATGCACGCCCCCGCCACGCACGCCTGGAGGGGCTCGCACTCCGCCGCCGAGGCGCAGCCGCCCGGCACCTCGCACACCCCGCCCACGCAGCGCGTGCCGGGGATGAAGCAGTCGCCGTCGCCCACGCAGAACAGGCGCGGCACGCACCGCCCCCCGGCGCACTGCGCCTCAGCGCCGCAGTCGGCGTCGGCGGCGCAGCGGGTGGGCACGCACGCGCCCTGGTCGCAGCGCTCGTCGCCGGCGCAGTCGCGGTCGGCGAAACAGTCGGGGCGCGGCAGGCAGGTGCGGGTGGCGGGCTGGCAGAACTGGTCGGCGGCGCAGTCGGCGTCGCGCGCGCACGCCGTCACCTGGCGGCACAGCCCGCCCACGCAGCGCTGCCCGGGGAGGCACTGCGCGTCGTTGCCGCACGCGGCGTCGACCACGCAGCGCTCGTTGAGCGAGTCGCACACCTGCCCCGCGGGGCAGTCGGCGTCGCGCCCGCAGCGCCCCGTGGCGGCGCACCGCCCGCTGAGGCAGGAGCTGAGGGGCGGGCAGTCGCCGTTGACGCGGCAGGCGCCGGCGGGCTGGCACGCCCCGCTCACGCAGACCTCGCCCACGGCGCAGGGGAGGCCCTGGTCGCAGGTGGCGGCGCGGCACACGAAACTCACGCACGCCTCCCCGGCGGGGCAGTCGGTGGCCGCGCGGCACTCCCCGGTGAACACGCACTGCCCGCGCGCGCACCGCTCCCCGGCGGCGCAGTCGGCGTCCGCGGCGCAGTCGCTCGGCGGCTCGCAGCGAAACTCGACGCACGTGAGCGGCGGGGGGCAGCCCGCGGCGGCGCGGCACTCCCCCGTGAACACGCAGCGCCCAAAGCGGCACTCCTCGCCGCCGCCGCAGTCGGCGTTGGCGGCGCAGCCCTCGTTGGGGATGCACACGCGGTTGATGCAGGTTTCGCCGGCGGCGCAGGGGGCGGTGGGGCCGCAGGAGGCGCCCGGCAGACACTCAAAGGCGGCGGGGTCGCACGCGAAAGTGGGGGGGCAGTCGGAGTCCACGCGGCACTCCCCCGTGAACACGCACACGCCGCCGCTGCAGCGCTCGCCGAGGCCGCACTCGGCGTCGAGGCGGCACTGCGGGGCGGGCTCGCACACGCCGCCGGCGCAGGCGAAGCCCGGCCCGCAGTCGGCGTCCGCGCCGCACGCCAGCGGCGCGCAGACGCCGCCGTCACACGCGAAGCCGGGGCCGCAGTCCGCGCTCACGCGGCACAGCCCCGGGTCACCTACGCAGCGCCCGAGCTCGCAGCGCTGGCGCGCGGCGCACTCGGCGTCGGCGGCGCACTCGGCGGGGGGCACGAGGGCGCAGCGCCCAAAGACGCACTCTTGACCCTCGGGGCACTCGGCGTCCACGGCGCACTCGTCGCCGGCGCGGCAGAGGCCGCCCACGCAGGGAATCCCGCCGGGGCAGTCGCGCGCAGTCCGGCAGGCGAGGTCGGGGACGCAGCGCCCGCCCACGCAGAAGACGCCTACGCCGCAGTCGGAGTCGAGGCGGCACGTGGCGGCCACGCAGCGCCCGAGCTCGCACAGCTCGCCGTCGCGGCACTCGAGGTCCACGCTGCACCCCTGCGGCTGGCAGCGCCCGCCGAGGCAGCGCTCGCCAGGGGCGCAAGCGTCGTCGCTCGCGCAGAGCTGCGGCGCAAAGCAGCGCCCACCGCGGCACTCGGCGCCGAGCGCGCAGTCGGCGTTGGCGGCGCACTCGGGGGCCACGCACACGGCGTTGGCGCACACGAGGGGGCGCGGGCAGGCGGCGTCGTCGGCGCAGGGGAGGGGCGCGCAGGCGTCATCGACGCAGGAGGTGCCCACGGGGCAGGGGGCGCCGCTGGCGCAGCCCGTCTGCGCGCACAGCCCGCTGACGCAGCGCTCGGCGGGGGCGCAGTCGGCGTCCATGCGGCACTCCCCGGCAAAGACGCACCGCGCCGCCTGGCAGCGCGCGCCGAGGGGGCAGTCGAGGTCGGCGCGGCACTCGGGGGCGGGCGCGCAGAGGTTGTTGAGGCACTCGAAGCCAGGGCCGCACTGCTCGCTCGTGCGGCACGCGCCCACCTCGCAGAGCCCGCCGAGGCACACGGCGCCCGGGGGGCAGTCGAGGTCCTCAAAGCAGCTGAGGTCGGGGACGCAGAAGTCCCCCTCGCACACGAGCCCAGGCGGGCAGGCGCCGCCCACGCAGCTGATCGCCTCCACGCAGCGGTTGAGGCTGCAGATGAAGCCGTCGGGGCACTGAGCGTCGTTAAAGCAGTCGGGGTTGAAGCGGCACACCCCGAGGGTGCAGGTGTAGTTGGGGGGGCAGTCGCTCTGCGCGCGGCACTGCGGCGCTTGCAGGCAGAGGCCGTTGACGCACGCCTCGCCGCTGGGGCAGTCGGCGTCGGCGGCGCAGGCGACGTTGACGCACGAGCGCTCCACGCACACCTGGCGCGCGCCGCAGTCGAGGTCGGAGGCGCACGACGAGGCGCTCACGCAGAGCTCGTTGATACACACGAGGTCGCTCGGGCAGTCTTCGCGCGTGCGGCACTGCCCCTCGCGCAGGCACTCGCCGTCGAGGCAGCGGAAGCCGGGCTCGCACGCGCCCGGGGCGGGGGCGGCGGCGCCCGCGAGGCAGGAGGCGCAGCGCCCGCCGCGCGAGAGGTCGCACAGGAGGCCCTCGGCGCAGTCGGCGTCGGCGGCGCACTCCGAGGGGGCGCAGGCGAGGTCCACGCAGCGCTCGCCGGCGGCGCACTGCGCGTCCTCGCGGCAGCCCGGCACGCACGCCCCCGCCGCGGGCGCGGCGCCGGGCTCGCAGATGAACCCGAGGGGGCAGGCGTCGTCGGCGTCGCAGGGGAGCGCGGGCGCGCAGCCCCCGTCGCCCACGCAGGGGAGGCAGGCGCCCCCGGGGCAGGCCGGCGCGCAGGCGCCCTCCACGCAGAGGGCGCCCTCAGGGCACGGGCGCGCGGCGTCGCACTCGTCGGGCAGGAGCGACCGCAGGACGCAGACGTTGGCGACGCAGGCGGCGTCGCTCGGGCACAGCCCCTCCACGCAGGGGTCGCCTGAGACGCAGGCGTCCCGCACGCAGGCCTGCCCGGCGGGGCAGTCGAGGTGCGCCTCGCAGGTGACCTCGGTGCGCCCGCAGGCGCTCAGGGCGAGGGGGGCGAGGAGGCTCACGGAGAGGGCGGCGGCGCGCGCCCAGGCGCCGAGCGGGGCGGGGTGACGGGCTGGGTGACGGGCTGGGTGACAGGCTGGGCTCATCGCGCGGACTCCCTCACGGAGATGGAGAAGGTGACCCGCTGGTTCTGCTCACGGCCCCTGCGGGTGAGGTTGCTCGCCGTGTTCTTGCTGCTGCCGTGACTCACGACCTTGAGGCGCGCGGCGGGGACGCCGGCGTCGGCGAGGACGCGGCGCACGGCCTCGCCGCGGCGCTGCCCGAGCTGCTTGTCGCGCGCCGGGTCGCCGAGGGCGTGGGTGTGGACGTGGATGGTGAGCTCGCTGATGCGCGGCTCGCGCTGGACGAGGGCGCCGAGGCCGCGGAGGGCGGCGGCGGCGGCGGCGGTGAGGGCGTCGGAGTCGCCGCTGAAGCTCACCTTGCGCTTGGACGAGAGGGTCTTGCGCTGAAGGTCATAGGCGCCCCACTGGTCGCTCGCCTTGAGCGGTCGCCCGCCCGCCCCCGCCCCCGCCCCCGCCCCCGCCCCCGCGCCC
>VGTA01000073.1 GCA_016874875.1 Deltaproteobacteria bacterium
CTGCGCCGCGCCCCCCTGCGCCGCGCCCCCCTGCGCCGCGCCCCCCTGCGCCGCGCCCCCCTGCGCCGTGCCCCCCTGCGCCGCGCCCCCCTGCGCCGCGCCCCCCTGCGCCGCGCTCACCACCTCCACGCTCGCCGTTGCTACGGGGAGCGACGCCCAGATGGTGGGCTCCTCGCTCGTGGGCGGCGCGGGCGGCGGCGCGATGGCGGGCGCGGCGGGCGCGACGGGCGCGGCGGGCGCGGCGGGCGCGGCGGGCGCGGGCGCCGAGGGGGGCGGCATCACCAGCATCGACGGCGCGGGGGCGGCGGACTCGCCCACCAGGCCGCGGCGGACCCGCTCCTGCGCCGCCTGCACCTCCGCCGGCGAGCTCGACGGACTCACCTGAAAGTGCGTCTCCACGAACTGCGTGTAGCGCGACGCCACCGTGTGCGCCGGGTCGATCACGAGCACCTCACGCCAGCGCGCCAGCGCCCTGTGGACGTCCCCCGCCTCATAGAGCAGCACGCCGTCCACGAGCAGCCCGTCGGCGGAGACGGGGGCGCCCTTGGGGGTCACGGGGGCGCCCTTGGGGGTCACGGGGGCGCTCTTGAGCGTCGAGAGGCCCGGGGAGGCGCTCTGCTGCGCCGAGTGCGTCGTTGAGCTCATCGCTTCATCTTCTCGATCACGGTGTGGAACATGTGGAGAGTCCGGGTGAGCGCCTTGTGGTCGCGCTCGAGGAGCTCGAGGTCCGCGGAGAGGTCTGCGCTCGGGCGCGCGGCGGCGGTGGCGCGCGCCCGCTCGATCACCTCCTCGGCCTTGGCGAGCGCGTCAGCGGCGAACTCGTTGTTGCTCAGCAGAGTCCGCACGCGGGGCATCACCGCGTCCATGGAGCGCAGGGTGCGCTCTACGCGCTGGCGGAGGTGCGCGGCGCGCTCCTGCGCGCGCATGTCGACGAGGTGCTCGCGATTCTCCTCCGCCATCCGCCGCAGCTCCTCCTGCGAGAGGCCCGAGCGCGCCGTCACCGTGATCGCCTGCTCCTCCCCCGTCTCCACGTTGCGCGCGCTCACCGACACGATGCCGTCGGCGCTGATCTGGAACGTCACCTCGAGCTCCACCTCGCCGCGCAGCGCGGGGCGGAGTCCATCGAGCACGAACTCCCCGAGCAGGTCGTTCTGCGTGGCGTCCTCGCTCTCCCCCTGCAGCACGAGGATGCGGACGGAGGTCTGGAGGTCACGGACGGTGGTGAAGATGTGCGTCTTGGAGGTGGGGACCGTGGTGTTCTTGGGAATCAGCGGGCTGAACTCGCCGTTGGCGATCATGATGCCGAGCGACATCGGCGTCACGTCGAGCAGGAGCACCGCCGGCGCCCCGCCCCCCGCCAGCGCCATGCCCTGCAGCGCCGCGCCCAGCGCCACCACCTCATCGGGGTGCACATCGCGGCGCGGCGCCTTCTTAAAGAAGTCGCGCACGCGCTCCTGGATGAGCGGCATCCGCGTCATCCCGCCCACCAAGATCACCTCATCCACCTGCGCCCCCGATTCGCGGATCGCGCGATCGCAGATCTCGAGCGAGCGGTCCACGAGGTCGCTCGTGAGCTCTTCTAGCTTGGCGCGCGTGAGAATCTTTTGCAGGTGGAGCGTCTCGCCGTCGGCGCGCGAGATGATAAAGGGCAGGTTGATCTCCGCCGAACGCGCGCTCGACAGCTCGCACTTGGCCTTCTCCGCCGCGTCCTTGAGGCGCTGCATCGCCATGCGGTCTTGACGCAGGTCCACGCGGTGCTCTTGGGCGAACTCCAAGACCAGCCACTGAAACAGGAGGCGGTTGTCGAAATCCTCGCCGCCGAGGAAGGTGTCGCCGGACGTGGCGAGCACCTCAAAGACGCCCTGCGACACATCGAGGATCGAAAAATCAAACGTGCCGCCGCCGAGATCATAGATGGCGATGGTGCGGTTGATGTCCTTGCCGTAGCCGTATGCGAGGGCGGCGGCGGTGGGCTCGTTGATCATGCGGACCACCTCGAGGCCGGCGAGCTCCCCCGCCTCCTTGGTGGCCTGGCGCTGCGCGTCGTTGAAGTAGGCGGGCACGGTGATGACCGCCTTGCGGACCGACTCCCCGAGGTAGGCCTCCGCCACCGACTTCATCTCCACCAGAATCATGCTGCTGAGCTCAGGAATCGAGTACACGCGCCCGTGCAGCTCCACGCGCGCGTCCCCCACTGGGCCGGGCACCACGGCGAAGGGGCTCACGGCGCGGGTGGCCTCGGTGATCTTGCTCGCGAAGTCGCGCCCGATTAGGCGCTTAGCGGCGCTCACGGTGTGGATGGGGTTGGTGAGGGCCTGGCGCTTGGCGAGGTGCCCCACGAGGCGCTTGCCCGCGTCGGTGATCGCCACCACCGAGGGCGTCGTCTTGTAGCCGCCCTTGTTGGGAATCATGACAGGGGTGCCCCCCTCGACGATCGCGACGCCGGAGTTGGTGGTCCCTAGGTCGATGCCAATGATCCGCTCCATGAGTCTCCTTATCGCCTTGAGCCTTGAGCCTTGAGCCTTGAGCCTTGAGCCTTGAGCGCGCTGCGGGCGTTATCGTTCGGTGCTCTCGCGCTCGTGCCCGCCTTAACGCACGTTCATCATGTTCGTCACTATAGACTGAACCACCTGCAGATTCATCTCTTTCATCTCTCATCTCCCTCATCTCCCTCACCGCTCTTGTGAGGCGCCCGCGAGCTTCTTCTGCAAGCGCAGCGCGCGGGGCTCGGAGGGGTCCAGGCGGAGCATCTCAGCGCAGACGCGGCGCGCCTCCTCAAAGAGCGCGCGCGCCTCGAGCTGCTGCGCGAGCGCCCAGCGGATGTCTAGGTTGAAGGGGTGCGCCGCCGCCGCGCGCTCGAGCCACGGCGCCGCGCGCGCCGCCTCGCCCCAGGCGGCACACTTGGCGGCGAACGAGAGGGCGCGCTTGGGATCGAGCTCGAGGGTGAGGCTCTGCTCAAAGAGCTCAGCGGCGCGCTTGCCCTTGACCGCCTCCTCCGCCTCCGCGCGCGCCCACACCTCCGCCGCCTCCTGCTGCGCCATGGCGCCGCGCACCCGCTCGAGCGCCGCGGCGTACTCGGGGGCGCGGGGGGCGAGCTGGGTGGCGACCTTGAAGTGCCCGCGCGCGCTCGCCCACTGCTTGCGCTGCTCAGCGATCACGCCGGCCTGGTAAAAGCGCCGCGCCTGACTCGCGGCGTCCTGCGGCTCCGCGCCCGCCGCGCCCGCCGCGCCCGCCTCGCCCGCCGCGCCCGCCATCGCCGACTGGTGGCGCGCCTGATTCTGCGCCAGGCGCGCGCGCAGCGCCTCCTTGCGCGCCGCCACCGCGGCGGGGTCCTCCGCCGCCCCCGCCGCGCCCGCCGCGCCCGCCGCGCTCGCAGCGCCCGCCGCGCCCGCCGCGCCCGCCGCGCCCGCCGCTCTGGCGCGCGCGCGCTCCGCCTCAAGGCGCGCCCTAAACGCCTCATCCCGCGCCGCCACCACCCGCGCATACACAGCGCAGAATCCCGCGTCGCACAGCAGCCCATAGGCATACGAGGCATACTCAAAGACCTGCGCCGCCGCGTCGGCGAAGACCCCGAGGTCGCGCCCGCGCAGCGCGTCGGGGTGGAGGCGCCGAGAGAGCCCAAAGTACGCCCGCTTGATCTCCTTGAGGTCCACGGTGGGGGCGAGCTCAAGGAGCTCAAAGTGGTCTAGGCGGTGGAAGTAACTCGACAAGAAGATGACCTCCTTGCGGTCCGCCACCGTCAGGTCGCTCGGCGAGAGCAGCGCGCGCGCGTCAAACTGAAAGCGCCCGTAGCGCCCGAGGCCAGGCAGGCGCAGCGGCTCGGCGGGCACGCCGCCCCAGAGCTCGTATTGGGCGAGGAAGCTGAGGTCCTCGGCGCTCGCGCGGTCAAACCACATCGCGCTCGCCTCCGTCGGTGGTGGGGAGGGTGGAAGGGGGAGGAGGGAAGAGGAGGGAAGGGAGGAGGGAGTGAGGGGCGCCCGAGGAGCGGGGAGCGCAATGGCGGGCTAGCGTAGCACATCCACGGCGCCTGCCAACCCCCCCTCGCCGTCAACAAAGCCTTGATTTAGGAGCCCCGAGTTCTTATTCGAGGGGGCGCCCACACTCACAGGGGATCGGAACCTAGCCCTCGATGTACACACCACGCCCACCTCACGCCGAGCCTCACGCCGAGCCTCACGCCGAGCCTCACGCCGAACCCGCGCTCATGGCGCTCGCGCGCGCATCGCGTCTCGCGCGAATCTTGATTCTGAGCGCCCTGAGCGCCCTGAGCGCCCTGAGCGTCCTGAGCGCCCACGCCCAAGCCCCCGCTCCCGCCCCCGCCGCCCCCGCCGCGTGCACCGGCGACAACCTCCTCAAGGGACTCAGCCCCGTGCTCCCCACCTCGGGCGTGTCGAGGAGCAAGCGCGTCACCGACGGCGCCGCCCTCGCCGAGGGCGCCGCGTGGGACGTGGTGGAGGCGTCGATTCTCAACGTCGGCGGCCGCGTCACCTACGACCTCGGCGCCGCCACGCCCCTCTCGGCGTTCACCCTGCAGGGCGACAACAACGACACCTACGAGCTCTACGGCTCCCTCGACGGCAAGCGCTACGACCTCGTCTGGAAGGCGGAGGCCGTGCAGGGCGCGGGGCTGCGCACGCGCCGGCAGGTGCTCAGCGCCCCCTCCGCCCCCGCCCGATACCTGCAGCTCCGCGCCTCGGGCGGCGACAAATCCTACAGCGTCTCTGAGCTCACCGCCTCCTGCGCCACCCCCAACCCCTGGCCCCCCGCGGCCAAGGTGGTGGGGCACTCCATCCAGGCGGACGGCAAGGAGGCGCGCAAGCACCAGATCGGCCTCGCCAAGATCGGCGTGGCGCTCTTTGGGCTGCTCATCTTCTTTGTGCCGCTCCTCGTGCGCCCCGGCGCCGCCGCGGCGCGCCCCGATCGCGACCCGCGTGGGCTCGTCGCGCGCCTCGGCGCGCGCTGGCGCAGCGACCACGTCCCCGCCATCACCTACCTCGCCGCCCTCAGCGCCACCGGCTACGCCGCCTACCTCGGCTGGCTGCAGATCGACTCCGCCCTCGTCGCCTGGACCGACAACGGCCTCATCAGCACCATCCAGGGCCCCTTCCCGGTGGTGTTTGACGGCCTCGACGGGCAGGAGGTGTCGTTCCTCAACGGCGTGGCGCTCGCCGCCTTTGGGCTGCTCGCCACGCTGTTCGTGGGCGACCTGCTGCGGCGCAAGGTGAGCCCGGCGGACGCCGCGCCCGCCCTCCGCACCCTCGGCTTTGTGGGCCTCTCGTGGGTGGTGATGACGCAGGCCGACGAGCAGCTCGGCAAGAACAGCGCGTGGTGGCCCGAGGGCTGGGAGGGCATCGTGGCGGCCGCCGCGCTGAGCGCCGCGCTCATCGCCCTCCATCTCACCCGCGCCGCCCGCGCCCTGATGACCTTTGGGCACGCCCTCACGCTCTGCTTGGGCCTGATGACTTGGGTGGGACTCGGCAGCTTCCACGGCAACCGCATCTCTCACTTCTGGGACAGCTACCACTACTACGTGGGCTCCAAGTACTTCGCCGAGAACCGCTACCACCTCCTCTACCACTGCACCATGCTCGCCGAGCGCGACGACGGGCGCTTTGACAAGCTCAAGGACCGCCAGGTGCGCAACCTCGTCAACAACGAGGTCGCCACCGGCAAAGAGGAGATCGTGGAGACCAACGACCTCGTCAAGGAGTGCCGCGCCCACTTCACCGCCCAGCGCTGGGAGGCCTTTAAGCAGGACACGCGCCTCTTTAGGAGCTACATGGGCGAGGACTGGTGGTCCAAGATGTTCAAGGACCACGGCTACAATGCCTCGCCTGTGTGGAACATGCTCGGCTACGCGCTCACCAACCACGACTGGGAGGGCAAGATTCCGCCCGCGGGCGAGGCCTACACCCCCGAGCTGCGCAGCGGTCAGACGGCGCAGCAGCGCAAGGCGGCCAGCGACCGCTTCTTTAAGACCGACCGCCCCCGCTTTGAGCAAGAGATCATCCGCCTCAACCTTATCGACCTCACGCTCTACGCCCTCTTCTTCTTGGCGTACTGCTGGGCGTTTGGACTCGAGATCGCCGCCTTCGTCGCCCTCTTCTTCTGCACGGGCTACCCGTGGTCCTACGACTGGACGGGCGGCTCCATCGCGCGTATCCCCTGGCTCTTCCACGCCAGCCTCGGCCTCTGCTTCCTCAAGCGCGGCTTCCCGCTGCTCGCGGGCTTTGAGCTCGGCTGGTCGCTGCTGCTGCGCGTCTTCCCCGGCGCGCTGCTCGGCGGCGCGGCGCTGCAGGTGCTCCTGATGCTCCTCAAGCGCGAGCCGTGGACCGCCGCGCACCGCCGCTTCGTGGTGGGCGGCCTCCTCTCCTTCGCCGTGCTGGTGCCGCCGAGCGTCTATGTGGGCCAGGGCCTCACCGAGCAGTACCAGGGGCTCTCGCCCTACGAGGAGTTCCTGAGCAACTCCCTCAAGCACAAGAGCACGCCCCTCACCAACAACATGGGCTACCCCACCATCGTCTCCTTTAGCCCCGAGTACAGCGTGGGGCGCGCCGGCGTGCTGCAGGGTCGCGACGCCAGCCTCAAGGACAAGCCCGCCTTCTGGCTGTGGAAGACCAAGCACCGCGAGCTGCTGCGCTCGCGCGCCTGGCTTCAGGTGCTCGCCATCGGCGGGATGTTCGCTTTCCTCTACGCCATGCGCCGCCGCTGGGGACTCTGGGAGATGGTGGCGGCGAGCACGATGTTCATTTTCCTCATCTTTGAGCTCACCTGCTACTACTACAGCTTCTTGATTCTGCTCGCCCCCCTCGCCTACCAGCGCGCCCGAGAGGTCTTTGGGCTCCTCCTGCTCGGCGCCGCCTCGCAGGTGGTGCAGATTCGGGTGGGGGCGACGGACTTTGAGTACTTCTGGGAGTCGATCTTCGTGTTGATCGCCGGCCTCATCTTTGTGCTCGGGCGCTCCGCGGAGCTCTACCTCGGCGTCGAGGAGCCCGCCCCCGCGCCCGCTCCCGCGCCCGCCCTCGCGCCCGCCCTCGCGCCCGCCCTCGCGCCCGAGGCGCCCTCGGGGGACGAGGAGACGCACGAGAACAATCACCCGGATGAGAAAAAATAACTCGGCGCTGGAGACAAAAGACCACAGCGTGAGAGTTTTAAGCCTGCAGGCGCGCGGCGCGCGGCGCGCGGAGCGGCGGGGGAGCGAGAATATTTGCGCCGCTCTCCGACGAGCGATAAAGTCCACGTGCCGCTCCCTGCGCCCTCAAGATCAGGTGTAGAGTCCTCATGGAATTTGACGTCATCGAGCCCAAAGACCACTCCTTTGAGGAGTGGCTAGACAAGATCGAAGAGTTCCTCTCCTCGTACCAGGTCAGCGAGCGGCGCGGCGTTGAGCGCTCGGCCTATGAGACGCGCGAGGGGGAGATCTTCTTTACGCAAGAGGACATCGCCGACGCCTGGGGTGAAGAGAGCGTCACCTACGTGGTGCGGGGCGACCACGGCGGCGTCATTGAGGCGCGCGCCCCCGACTCGCACCTCTACCTCTTCGCCGACGCCTTCGCCGGGCGCAACCTCCGTGACCTCAAGGATGGCGGCCCCATCCACGTGACGCGCCCGTCCTGCGTCTATGGCTTTGAGCACAACAGCAAGCAGCTCAGCAAGCTGCACGTGGGCCCCATCGAGGGCGTCTACTTCCTCCATCAGGGCGAGGCGGAGGAGTACCCCCTGCCCACCAGCTATGAGCGCCTCTGGGACGGGGGACTGGTGCAGGTGACGCAGTGGATTCACAACCAAGCGAGCAGGATTCAAGAGCAGAAGGGAATCCTCGAGGCGGAGGGGACGCACAACCTGTTCACCCTCGACGTCACCTTCTCGCACCCGCTCATCGTGACGCAGCTGCTCGAGGCGGTGCGCTCGCGCAACGCCATCAAGGCGCGCGAGCAGGGGCGCGTGCTCGTGGAGCTGCAGAATCCCACCACCGACCACATCCGCGAGATCTGCGCGCGCATGCCGCGCGAGGCGGAGTACTACCAGCGCGTCTCGCTCAAGATGTCGTGGGGGGTGGACGTGCCGGGGCAGGGGCGCCGCGAGGTCACCTACATCGGCGCCGAGAAGCGCAACATGCGCCCCCTGATTCAGGTTCCGACACTGAGCAGCTCCCGTGCTTTTCGAGAGGCGCTCCGAGAGCACTTTAGGGACTACCGTGTCTTGCGCCATGAGCACTCCCAGCGATAGCGTCACCGCGCGCCTGACGAAGAGATTCCCGCCTTGATCTCACCGGACACCCTGCAGATCATCAAGGACCGCGCCGACATCCTCGCGGTCGTCGGCAGCGAGGTGCGCCTCAAGCGCGCCGGCGGGCTCTATCAAGGGCTCTGCCCCTTCCACCAAGAGAAGACGCCCTCCTTCACCGTCAACCCCACCCAGAGCACCTACCACTGCTTTGGGTGCGGCGAGCACGGCGACTCGCTCAAGTTCCTCCAGAAGCACCGCTCCCTCAGCTTCCCCGACGCCGTGCGCGCCCTCGCCGCCCTCGTGGGGGTGGAGATCGTGGAGGAGCGCCGCGGCACGCCGGAGCAGCAGCGGGAGCGCAAGGCGCGCCAGGACCGCGACACGCACCTCGCGGAGCTGCACGCGGCGCTCGTGGCGCACTACCGCACCGCGCTCGCGCGCAGCCCGCAGGCGCAGTCCTACCTCAAGGAGCGCGGCGTGTCGGAGGAGGCGGCCGCCGCCTTTGAGCTCGGCTGGGCGAGCGACGACGTGCCCCTGTTCTATGAGTGGATGACGCGCGTGGGGGCGAGCGCCGACGACCTCGCCGACATCGGGGCGCTCCGGCGCCCGAGCGCTGAGGACGAGCCGGAGCGCGCGGGGCGGGGCGACGCGCGACTCAACGGCTGCGCCCTGCGCTTCCGCGGCCGCCTCATGTGCCCCGTCTTTGACCCCAAGGGGCGCTCCATCGGCTTCAGCGGGCGCGTCATCCAGGCCCACTCCAAGGCCCCCAAGTACCTCAACACCCCCGAGACCCCCCTCTTCACCAAGGGCCGCAGCCTCTACGGGCTCAAGACGGCGCGCGAGGCGTGCCGCGGCGCCGCGGGCGCCGCCGCGCCGCTGATCGTCTGCGAGGGCAACCTCGACGTGGTGTCGATGTGGCAGGCGGGCTTCAAGAAGGTGGTGGCGCCCATGGGCACCGCCCTCACCCCCGAGCAGGCGCAGCTGATGTCGCGCCTGAGCCCCACCGTCATTAGCGTCATGGACGGCGACAGCGCGGGGCAGAAGGCGGCGTTCAAGAGCCTGCCGGTCTTGCTCTCGGCGGGCCTGCGGGTGCGCGCGGTGGTGCTGCCGCCCTCGGAGGACCCCGACTCCTTCGTGCGCGCCTACGGGCCACGCGAGATGGAGGCGCTCATCGCCGCGGCGCAGCCCCTGCTCACGCTCTACCTCCACAGCCGCGTCGCCGCCCTGCCCCGCGACGCCTTTGGGCAGGCGCAGGCGGCGCGCGAGGTCTTGCCGCTGGTGGCGATGATCGCCGACCCCTACGAGCGCCCGCTCTTCTTGGACGAGGTGGCGCAGGTGGTGGGCGTGGACCGCCTCTACCTCACACGCCAGCTCGACGATCTCATGCGCGCGCAGGGGAGCGCCCCGCCTCGGGAGCGCGGCGCCGCCCCCCCTCGCCCGAGCCCTCCCTCTGGCGCCCCCCCCTTTGGCGACCTCCCTAGCGGCGGTATCTCCAGCGGCGGCGTCTCCAGCGGCGGCGTCTCCAGCGGCGGCGTCTCCAGCGGCGACCTCTCCAGCGGCGACCTCT
>VGTA01000074.1 GCA_016874875.1 Deltaproteobacteria bacterium
CCCCCTCAGCCCCCCCATCCCCCCCCGCCCCCCCTCAAGAGGAGCAGGCATGAGAGAGATCGTCCAAGAGGTCAACGAGTTCCTGAGCAGGGCGGTGGACCCGATTCAGGCGCGCTTCTTGTTTCAGGGGCGCCCCTCAGAGGCCACCCTCAACGACACGCCCATGGTGCTCATGCTCGGCAACCACTCGTCGGGCAAGTCCTCCTTCATCAACCACTTCATCGGCGAGGACGTGCAGCTCACCGGCATGGCGCCCACCGACGAGGACTTCACCGTCCTGCGCTTTGGGCCCGCCGAGAAGGAGCGCCCGGGCAGCTCCCTCGTCTCCAACCCCGAGCTCGGCTACGAGGGGCTGAGCCAGTTCGGGCCGCGCTTCCTCAGCCACCTCAAGATGAAGGTGGTCCCCGCCGAGCGCCTGCGCGCGGTGTCGCTCGTCGACACCCCCGGCATGATCGACTCCGCCGACCCGGAGGCGCACCGCGGCTTTGACTTTAAGGGCGTGGTGCGCTGGTTCGCCGAGCGCGCCGACCTGATCATGCTCTTCTTTGACCCCGAGCGCCCCGGCACCACCGCCGAGACGCTGCAGGTGTACACGGAGTCGCTGCGCGACTTTGACCACAAGCTGATGGTGGTCATGAACAAGGTGGACCAGTTCCGCAAGCTCTCGGATTTCGCGCGCTGCTACGGCAACCTGTGCTGGAATCTGGGCAAGGTGATGCGCACCAAGGACCTGCCGCTCATCTACGTGACCTACCTGCCCGTGGAGGGCGCGCCCCCCTCGCCGCTGCCCATGGAGGAGTTTGACCTCTCGCGCGCGCAGCTCATCCGCAAGATGGAGCAGACCTCCCTGCAGCGCGCCGACAACATCCTCACCGACGTGAGCGTCTACCTCGACCGCCTCATGCTCCACACGCAGGTGCTCTCCGGGGCGCAGCGGTGGCGGGCGGGGGTCAAGGGGCGCCTCTACGCCGCCGCCGCCCTCGCGCTCGGCCTCGGCAACCTGTGGCTCTTTAAGGCGAGCGCGGTGGAGGAGGGCCTGCGCCCCCTCTACGCGGCCGCGGGCGCCGCCGCTGCGCTCGCCCTCGCGCAGGGCGCCCTCGCGGCGCTCACGCGCGCCAAGGAGGCGTGGTACCAGCGGAGCCCAGAGCGCGTCTTTGAGCGCCTCGCCACGGAGCAGCGGGTGCGCAACGAGCGCTACGAGCACCTCAAGGCGCACTGGGCGCTGATCGGCCCCCACACGCTGCGCGCGCTGCGCGAGCTGGGCATGGCGCGCCTGCCCAAGCTCAAGCGCAGGGAGGCGCTGGAGGTGGCGCGCTGGGTGGAGACGCGCCTGCCCGAGCTGCGCCGCGCCGTGCACCTCGCCGAGGACGCCGCCGCGCTGCCGCCGCCCGCCCTCTCCGCCGCCGACGCCCCCGCGCCGAGCGCGGCGCCGGCGGAGAGCTGAGCGTGCGGCCGCGAGCGGGCGCGCTGCGGGTGTGGGCGCCGCTCCTGTGGGCGCCGCTCCTAAGCGCCCTCCTCTGCGGGGCGCGCCCCGCCCTCGCTGACCTCTACACCGTGGAGGAGGACGGGGTCGTCACCATCACCACCGAGCCCTCGCGGCGGGCGCGGGTGATCGCGCGAGAGCCGGAGCGGCGGGGGCGCGCCGCCAAGGGCGCCGGGGCCCGCCGCGCTCCCAAGGCCGCCGCCGCCGCCCCCGACTCCTCCGATGTGCCCGCCGCCCCCGGCGGCGCGCCGCTCCCCCGCCGCGCGCTCCCCTTCAAGCCCTTCGTGGACGCCGCCGCCGCCTACTACCAGCTCCCCACCGCCCTCCTCTGGGGCGTGATGGAGGTGGAGAGCGGCTTTAGCCCGCAGGCGGTGAGCGACAAGGGGGCGCAGGGGCTGATGCAGCTCATGCCGTTCACCGCCAAGGACATGGGCGTGCGGGACCCCTTTGACCCCGAGCAGAACATCTGGGGCGCCGCGCGCCTGCTGCGCATCCTAGCCAACCGCTTTAACGGCGACGTCATCTTCACCCTCTCCGCCTATCACGCGGGGGGCGGCGCCGTGAGCGAGGTGGGCGGAATCCCCTATGAGCGCACGGCGCAGTATGTGCGCTCCACCTTCAACGCGTATCAGCGGTATCTCGGCCAGAGGGGCCCTTGAGGGGGGCGCGCGTGAGGGGGAGGTGAGCGCAAAGAAAAATAGATGAGCGCCTCCACGAAATACTTGACGCTTGACGCGCGAGTCGCTAAGAGTGTCACTCGCCGCGGAGCGCTGCGGCTGTGCGGGAATAACTCAGTGGTAGAGTGCAACCTTGCCAAGGTTGAAGTCGCGGGTTCAAATCCCGTTTCCCGCTCTCTAGGTCCCCTCGGGGGCGCTCTTTATAGGCTGTGGGCGAGAGGTCCCTCGGTGTGTGCGGCGCGTGGCGTCGCTGCGCAGCGCGAGCTGCGCGGGAATAACTCAGTGGTAGAGTGCAACCTTGCCAAGGTTGAAGTCGCGGGTTCAAATCCCGTTTCCCGCTCTCGTCGCGCTCACGCCGACCTCCTCTCCAGCCGCGCCACACCTCAGCGCGCGCCGCGCAAGTTCGCGGGAATAACTCAGTGGTAGAGTGCAACCTTGCCAAGGTTGAAGTCGCGGGTTCAAATCCCGTTTCCCGCTCTCCGCGCGGCGCGCTCTGTGGTGTGGTCTGCTGCTTCTCGTTGGTCTATTGTTTCTCTCTAAGCGCCTCTCCAGGCGCCTCTCCATGCGCCTCTCCAAGCGCGCTCCCCAAGCCTCTCTGAGCAGCCACCCCCCGGGGTGGCTGTTTTGTTTTCGGCGTGCGGGGCGGGTCACGCGGGCGGGGCGCGCTTTCCCCCTTGCGCCCTTGCCCTCCCTCGGCTATAAGACCCCGCCGCGCGGGCGACGCTCGCGTGGGCGCCCCTCTCTACCCACCTCCCCTCCCACTGCCCCCTCAGCGCACCCTCGCGCGCGAGCGGCCACGCAAGCGAAACCCCATGAACAAAGACTTCCTCAAGTCCCTCCGCAGCCAGACCGATGTCCCTGAGGACTCCTCGGCCACCACCACCGCCAAGTCCGACTTCGCCAAGCTCTTCCAGGCGGAGGAAGCCGAGAAGCCCAAGGTCCCCGGCGTGGTCATCGGCCGCGTTGTGGCGGTGCGCGACGACCTCGGCTACGTGATCGTCGACATCCGCCATAAGTCTGAGGGTAAGATCGACATCCGCCAGTTCCGCGACGAGAACGGCGTGATCGCTGTGAAGGTGGGCGATGAGGTGGAGGTCTACGCGGACCTCGCGGATGACGACGCCGGCGTGGACCTCTCCAAGGAGAAGGCCGTCCGCGTTCGCATGTGGGACAAGATCAGCGTGGCCTGCGAGAACGACGAGGTGGTCCGCGGCCGCATCGTGGCCAAGGTCAAGGGCGGCCTGTCGGTCAACCTCGACGGCGTCAAGGCGTTCCTCCCGGGCAGCCAGGTGGACATCCGCCCCACGCGCACGCTCGACAAGTTCGTCACCGACGACAGCGAGTTTGAGTTCAAGGTCATCAAGTTCAACCGCCGCCGCGGCAACATCGTCCTCTCCCGCCGCGTGCTCCTCGAGAAGGACCGCGCCAAGCAGAAGGCGGACACCATGGCGCACCTCAAGGAGGGCAACGTCCTCCGCGGCGTGGTGAAGAACGTCACCAACTACGGCGCCTTTATCGACCTCGGCGGCATCGACGGCCTCCTCCACATCACCGACATGAGCTGGGGCCGCGTCACCGACCCCCGCGATGTGCTCGGCGAGAATCCCGAGAACACCCCCATCGAGGTCAAGGTCCTGCGCTTTAACCCCGAGACCGAGCGCGTCAGCCTCGGCCTCAAGCAGCTCAAGGGCGACCCCTGGCACTCGGTCCTCGAGCGCTACACCGTCAACCAGCGCGTCAAGGGCCGCGTGGTCAGCCTCGTGGAGTACGGCGCCTTCCTCGAGCTCGAGGAGGGCCTCGAGGGGCTCATCCACGTGTCGGAGATGTCGTGGACGGGCAACATCAAGAGCCCCTCGCGCCTGTTCGCCAAGGACGACGAGGTGGAGGCGCAGATCCTCGACATCGACGTGGAGAACCGCCGCATCAGCCTCGGCTACAAGCAGACCCTCGAGAACCCCTGGGTGGAGCTGCAGCAGCACTTCCCGCCCGGCAGCGTGATCCGCGGCACCATCCGCAACATCACCGACTTCGGCATCTTCGTGAGCATCACGCAGGAGATCGACGGCCTCGTCCACATCAGCGACCTCTCGTGGACGCAGAAGGTCAAGCACCCGAGCGACCTCTACCAGAAGGGCCAGACCGTGGAGGCGGTGGTGCTCAACGTGGACGTGGAGAACCAGCGCTTCAGCCTCGGCATCAAGCAGCTCACGCAGGACCTCTGGGAGTCCGAGATCCCCGGTCGCTACGGCGTGGGCCGCGTGGTGAAGGGCACCGTCAACAAGCTCGAGAGCTACGGCGCGTTCGTGGAGCTCGATGAGGGCATCGAGGGCCTGATCCACATCTCCGAGCTGAGCGACCAGCGCATCCAGCACCCCAGCGAGGTGGTGCAGGAGGGCCAGACGGTGGTGGTCGAGGTGATCAACATCGACCGCATCGAGCGCAAGATCGCCCTCTCGCTCCGCTCCACGGACGTGAGCGGCCACCAGGACCTCATCAACTACATGAGCGACGAGGCCGCCTCGAACGCCGGGTTCACGTCCTCCTTTGGCGTGAAGACCGACGAGGAGTGAGATCGTGACCAAGAGTGAGCTCATTGAGAAGGTCGCCGAGCGCTTCCCCGAGTACAAGAAGCGGGACGTCGAGCGCGCCGTCAACGTCATCTTTGACTCGATGAAGCAGGCGCTCATCAATGATCACCGCATCGAGATCCGCGGCCTGGGCACCTTTAAGGTGAAGGAGCGCGACGCCCGCAACGGCCGCAACCCCAAGAGCGGCGAGGGCGTGGAGATTCCTGATCGCAAGATCCCCTTCTTTAAGGCGGGCCGCGCGCTCAAGCTCAAGATCAACGTCGACTGAGCGCGGGGCTGGCCGGCGCGTGAGCGCGCGCGGCGAGCGGCTCAGTGCGTGAAGCTCCCCTGCCCGCCGTGGGGGTTACCCTCCCCGTGGGGGTTGCCCCCCCCGTCGCGGCCCCCCCCAAAGGCGCGGGCGCGGATGTCGGCGGAGAAGGCGCGCAGGTTGTCGGCGGTCACGCCGTCCGGGCCCACGTAGGCAGGGTTGAGGCGCACCACCTCGTCGAGGAGGGTGGCGCTCTGCGCGAGCAGGCGGGGGTCGTCGGCGCCCTCTAGGAAGAAGCAGAGGGCGAGGAGGTAGCGCGTGTAGTTGACGTCGGGGGCGCCGGAGGGCTCGCCGCCGGCCTCGAGGCGCTCGAGGAGGGCGCTGAGGGGCGCGCGGGCGTAGCTGGCGGCGCCGAGGTTGATGACCGTGCGCGCCCAGGCGTGGGTGACGCGCGCGTCGTCGGGCCACCGGGCGCGCGCGCGGGCGAGCACACCCACCGCCTGCGCGCCCTCCGCGCCCTCAAGGAGCACCCGCGCCACCTCCGTGGCCACGCCAGCGTCGGGCATCCGCTCCACGGAGAGGGCGTCGGGGTTCTGGCGGAGCGCCTCGAGGAGCGCCTTGGGGTCGCTGAGGACATCGGCGCTGAGCGTGACGGGCTGGGCGGGGCGGCGGAGGTAGCTCACCCACTCGCGCTGCGGCGGGGCGACGCCCGGGGCGGGGGTGGCGCGCGCGGGGGAGGCGAGCAGGGACGCGAGCAGGGGCGCGAGCAGGGGCGCGAGCGCGCGGGTCAGCCGAGGCGCGTGAGGGCGGAGGGGTCTGTGCAGCACGTGAGGAGCTCCGTGATGGTGGCGTTGAGGCCGCAGGGGCGCAGGTGGGGGGCCACCGCGCGCCACGGCTCGAGCACAAAGCGACGCGCGTGGAGGCGCGGGTGGGGGAGGGAGAGGGTGGGGCTGTCCCAGGTGAGGCCGGGCCAGGCGAGGAGGTCGATGTCGAGGGTGCGCGGCCCCCAGCGGCGCGCGCGGCGTCGCCCGAGGCGCTCCTCGAGGGCGAGGGTGGCGCGCAGGAGGCCCTCGGGGTCGAGGGCGCGCGGCGGGCGGAGGCCCACCACCTGGTTGATGAAATCGGGCTGCGGCACAAAGTCAGGGCTCGCCGGGTCGCCCCACGGGGGCGTCCTGTAGAGCGGACTCGCCACGAGGGGGGCGCCGGCGAGGGCGGCGAGGGCGGCGCGCGCCTCCGCGAGGGTGTCGAGCGGCGCGCCGAGATTGGCGCCGAGGCCGAGCCAGACGAGGGATTCGTGCGTCTCGTGAGGGGCGGCGCGCGCCGCGCCGTGGGCAGCGGGGGGCGCGCTAGGGGCGACGGTCACGGTGATTCTCCTCGCGGCGCGTTCGGGGGGGCGCGCGCGGCGCGCTCAAGCGCTGGAGCCCAAGCCCCCTTGGGCGCTTGACCCTGGGCGCGTGACCCTTGGGCGTTTGACCCTTGGGCGTTTGACCCTTGGGCGCTTGACCCTTGGGCGCTTGACCCTTGGGCGTTTGACCCCCAAGCGCTTGACATTATGAGCGGTGATTTATCATCTACAAGCTCAAGAGACCAAGCCCTATCCGCAAAGGCACACCCCATGCGTCACCCACTCCCTCGGCTCGCGCGCCTGGCGCTCAGCGCCGCCGTCCTCGCGCTCGCGCCCCTCGCGGCGGCGCAGCCCGTCGCCCCGCTGGGCGCCCCCGCCCCCGCCCCCGCCCCCGCCCAGGCGCAGGCGCCCGCGCTGCTCGGCACCACCGCCGCGGACCTGCCCCCCGAGGCGCAGTCCGCGCTCGTGGAGCTCATGAAGGAGGGCCCCTGCCCCTGTGACCCGCAGCTCAAGCTCTACGCCTGCATTCAGGCGGGCAGCTGCCCCGACGCCACGCGCCTCGCGGAGTTCGGCGTGCAGCGCTTTAAGGCGGGGCTGGGGCGTGAGCAGGTGATCGAGGCGGTCATCAATAAGTTCGTGGAGGATTTCGTCCCCCCCTTCACCTTTGAGCTCGCCGGCACGATGGTGAAGGGCGCGGAGGGCGCGCCGCTGACGGTGGTGGAGTTCGCGGATTTCGAGTGCCCGCACTGCGCGCTGATGAAGGGCATCGTGAAGGAGCTGATGGCGACGTACCCGGGCGCCCTGCGCGTCTACTTTAAGCAGTTCCCGCTCCCCTTCCACACGCTCGCCAAGGAGGCGTCTAAGGCGACGCTGGCGGCGCAGCGCCAGGGGGCGGCGTGGGAGATGCACGATTTGGTGTTTGACAGCCAGTCCCAGCTCAAGCCCGAGAGCTTTGTGGAGTTCGCCGCGCAGCTGGGACTCAACATCGAGCGCTTTAAGGCGGATATGGCCGACCCCGCCCTCGAGAAGCAGATTGAGCGCGACAAGCTCGAGGGGATGCAGGCGGGGCTGACGGGCACGCCCACGCTCTTCTTTAATGGGAAGCGCTATGGGGGTGAGCCGAGTCTGGAGGCGCTCAAGCGTCACGTGGGGGACCTGCTGGGGCGCGGGGCGCCCTTGGTGATTCCTGCGCCCCCAGCGCCCCCAGCGCCGCGCTAGGGGCTCAGGAGGCGCCCTCAGAGGCTCAAAATCCAACGCTCAAGGACGGTGAGCTCCTCGCGCGACAGCGGGGGCGCAGGGGCGGGGGGCATGCGCGCGCCGCGGGTGACGGCGCCCTCGAGCGCCCTCAACAGCAGCGCGCTCCTCGCCGGCGCGCCTGGGGCGAGCACCCACAGCTCGGGGTCGCGCGCGCTCTGGGCGCGCGCGTCGAGCGGCGGGGCGCGGAGGCCGTCGTGGCAGCCGCAGGCGCGCGCCAGCAGCGCCCCCGCCTCGGCGGCGGCCCCCGCGGCGCTCGGCGCGCGGAGGGGGTGGCGCTCGCGCAGACCGTAGGGCGTCTCCCACGACGCGCGCCAGCGCGGGAGGTCCTCCCCCTCCGCCCACCAGGCCAGCGTGTAGCGCGCCCCGGGGCGCGCCCCCCCCGCAGGGCGCACGAGCACCCCGCGCGCGCTCACCCAGAGCCACGACTCTAGCGGCGCGGCGCGCGCGGCCGCCCACGCCTCCGCGCGCTCGCCCTCCGCGCCGCCCTCCGCGCCGCCCTCCGCGCCCGCCCCCCCCCAGCCCTCATAGAGTCGCAGCGCCCCCGCCACCCCCTCCCGCGCCGCCCGCGCCGCGCCCGCCACGTCGCCGAGCGCCAAGAGCGCCAGCCCCTCATGCTCGCTCAAGGCCCCCCCAAAGCGCAGCGCCCCCGCCCCCGCCGCCCTCAGCGACGCCGCCACGTCCTGTCCCGCGCGCGCGCCCTCCCCCTCCCCCTCCCACTCAACGCAAGAGGCGCTCAAACAGACCACACAGCCGACGCAGATCATACAGAACACGAAAAGACCTCGCGCGCTCCTCGCTCGTCCCCACAGGAGCCCCCATCTAAAAAAAACTCTCATCAAAGCGCCCCTCAAGATATTGACATTCGCTCCATCATGCTCTACTTTCGCCGCCTGTTCAGCCACCTGAGCGACCACCCCCCCAAAATTCGGTCTCTTTGGCGGCGAGTCCGCCCACTCTAACCCTCAAATCATCTGAGAAGTCAACCATGTCCACCCTCGGCCGCCTGTTGCTTTCAGTCCCGTTCGGAGCGCTCCTGCTGAGCTCTAGCGCCTGCGTCGAATACCCCAAGTGCAAGAACGACGAGCACTGCGTTGAGAAGGGCGAAGTCTGCGTCGCGGGCTTCTGTAAGAAGTGCAAGGACAACAGCCAGTGCGGCAAGGGCCAAGAGTGCACCGCCAGCAACACCTGCGAGTACCGCGCCGGCTACTGTGACGATGGTCGCCCCTGCTACGGCAACCAGAAGTGCCGCGACAACCAGTGCGGCCCCCAGTGCCTCAACAACGGCGAGTGCGCCGCCAACCAGTTCTGCAGCGAGGGCGCGTGCGTCGTGAAGCCCGAGTGCGGCGTCAACGCCGACCGCGAGTCCTGCGACGAGGGCTTTGACTGCCAGGGCGGCCGCTGCGTCCGCCGCATGGTGGAGTGCCGCCCGTCCGCGCCCATCTACTTTGACTTCGACAAGCACAACATCAAGCGCTCCGAGGAGGCCAAGCTCAAGGAGGTGGCCGCCTGCCTCCGCAACGACAACGCCAGCCGCGTGACCCTCGGCGGCCACGCGGACGACGTGGGCAGCACGGAGTACAACCTCGCCCTCGGCGACAGCCGCGCCTCCTCGGTGCGCGAGTTCCTCGGTCGCCTCGGCGTCTCCACCTCGCTCCTGAACACCACCAGCTACGGCGAGGACCGCCCCGCGGTCGAGGGCAGCGGCCGCCAGCCCAAGAACCGCCGCGTCGAGTTCGACGCGCGCTGAAGCCCAAGAGGCGAGGGGCCCACCGCATGAGCGCACACCGCACCACCCAGGGAGGAGCGCGGCGCGCGCTCATGATCTCTGCCTCGATGCTCACCCTCAGCGGCTGCGTCAGCCACTACCGGGCGCAAGAGATGGAGACGCGCATCTCGGTCCTCGAGAGCAAGCTCGAGGAGTTCAACGAGCAGCGCAAGGCCACCTCGACCAAGCACGAGGCGATGTTTGAGCACATGGGCGCCGAGCTCAAGCGCTTCAACGACGAGGTGCTCAAGGCCCTCGACAACCTGCGCCGCGGCAGCGCCGACGACGGCGTCACCATCGGCGCCCTGCGCGAGCTGGTGCAGTCGCTGCAGGGCGATCTGAGCGAGGTGCGCTTTAAGCTCGAGCAGGCGAAAACCGCCACCTCCGCCGCCCCCGAGGAGGCCGCTGCCCTCCCCGCCGACAAGCACG
>VGTA01000075.1 GCA_016874875.1 Deltaproteobacteria bacterium
CGGGGGGGCTGGGCGCGGGGGGGCTAGCGGCGGGGGGGCTGGGCGCGGGATCGGGCGCCCCCGTCCCCCCCCTCGCCGCCTCGCGCGCCCCCCGCCTGCACGGCGAGCCGGCGGTCTCCGACGGGCGCGGCGAGGAGCGCGAGCCCTTTGAGGCCTTTAAGGAGGCCAAGGAGCGGTGGGTGTCGCTCTTTGAGCGCGACTATGTGCTCTCGGTCCTCAAGCGCAACCGCTACAATATCAGCCACGCCGCGCGTGAGGCGGACATTGACCGCAAATACTTCCGCAAGCTCATGCAAAAATACGAGATCGAGGTCCCCTAGTGCGCCACACCCCTGCCCCCGCGCCGCGCGCCCCCTCCGCGCTGCTCGCCGCCTCCGCCCTGCTCTCGCCCCTGCTCTGGCCCCTGCTCTCGTGCGCCGCCGCCCCCGCGCCGCTCCTCTGGGACGCCGTCCCCGGCCCCTACGTCGACGCGCTGCGCGACTGGACGCGCGCCGCGGAGCGCTTTGAGGAGCTCGAGGGGCGCCTGTTCGTGAGCGCCACCCTCCTCTCGCCCACCTTTGAGCGCGCGCGCGCCGCTGAGCTCGCCGCGCGCCTCGACCTCACCGCCGACGAGCGCCGGCGCGAGGAGCAGGCGCTGGCGCGGCGCGCCGCCGAGCAGCGCCTCTTCTTTGTGGCGCTCGCCACGCAGGAGCACGTCCACAACGACCTCCGCCCCCGCGGCGGCCCCTTCGCCGCCCACCTCCTGGTGGGGGAGGAGGCGCTGCCGGCGTCGTGGGTCACGGAGGTGGCCACCCAAGAGCAGGTGGCGCTGCAGCGCCTCTTCCCCGCCCTCACCTCCCTGCACCGCGGGTACTGGGTGAGCTTCCCCGCGGCGCCCGCCTCCGCCGCGCCGCGCCTGCGCGTGTCGGGGCTCCCGGGCGCGGTGACGCTCTCGTGGGAGCTCGGCGCCGACGGCGGCGCGCCGCGCGGCGCGCTCGAGGGGGGGGCGCCGTGAGCGCCGCCCGCCTCGAGCGCTGGGTGGAGGCCGACGACGGCACCCGCCTCTACTACTCCGTGAGCGGCGAGGGGCCGGTGGACATCCTCCTGTGCGACGGCATCGGCTGCGATGGCTTTATCTGGGTGTACCTGCAGCCCTACCTCGAGGAGCTCGGGCGCGTGATTCACCTCCACATGCGCGGCCACGGGCGCAGCGAGGAGCCCCGGGACGCGGCGCGGGTGGGCGTCCCCGACCTCGCGCGCGACTGGGAGGTGGTGCGCGCGGCGGAGGGCGCGGCGCGCCCCGTGGTGGCCCTGGGGCACAGCATGGGCGTGCAGGTGGCGCTCGAGCTGCGCCACCGCGCCCCCGCCTGGGGCTGGCGCGGCCTCGCGCTCCTCTGCGGCACCTTTGAGCACCCGGCGGCCAACTTCCACGACACGCAGATGCTCGAGCGCGTGCTGCCGCTCCTCCAGCGCGGCGCCGACCTCGGGGGCGCCGCCCTCGAGCGTGTCTGGCGCCGCCTGGTCAACTTTCCGCTGGCGGTGCAGTTCGCGCAGCTCACCGAGGTGAGCCCTGACCTGACGCGCAAGCGCGACATCGAGCGCTACCTCAAGCACCTCGGGCGCATGAAGCCGCGCACCTTCCTCGCGACGCTGTCGGCGGCGAGCCGTCACTCGGCGCGCTCCTATCTCGGCGAGCTCCACACCCCAGCGCTGATCATCGCCGGGGAGCGCGACACCTTCACCCCCGCGCGCCTCTCGGTGGAGATGGCGGCGCTCTTGCCCAAGGCGGAGCTGGTGGTGGTGGAGGGGGGGACGCACGTCACGCCCATCGAGCACACGATCGAGGTCAACCAGCGCGTCCGGCAGTGGCTGGCGGCGAGCGCGCAGCTGGGCGCCTCGGGGGGCTCGTCGCCTTGAGCGCCGCGCTGCTCTGCTTCACTCTCTCTGAGCTCTGAGCTCTGAGCTCTGAGCTCTCTCGCCTCTCGCCTCTCGCCTCTCGCCTCTCGCCCCTCTCCCCTGGAGGTCCCCCATGAAATCCCTGAGCCACAAGACGCTCAGCGCCCTCGCCCTGATCGGCGCGAGCGCGCTGGGCGCGAGCTGCAACGACCACCCTGTCGAGCCGCTTGACCAGGTGCTCAACGCCGTCAACCGCGTCGAGAACCGCCTGCCGGCCAAGACCAAGCTCGACTTCCTGTTCGTGATCGACAACTCCAACTCGATGTGCGAGGAGCAGAAGCGCCTCGCGGACAACTTTAAGGAGTTCTCCAACTTCCTCTTTGATGAGCTGCAGGGCGCCGCCGACTACCGCATCGCCGTGGTGAGCACCGACATCGGCGCGCAGACCAACCCGCCGCAGGGGAACATCGGGCAGCGCGGGCAGCTCCTCTACTCGCCCGCGGACTTCACCACCCCCGTCTGCAACGACCTCAACGGCGTCCCCTTCGCCCCCAACACGGCCGACTGCGACCCCGCCACGATGATGGTCAACCCCATCATCAGCTCCACCGAGCTCGACAGCTCCCCCGCCGCCGACAAGAAGGCGGAGCTCGAGCGCCAGTTCCGCTGCCGCGCCACCCTCGGCATCGGCGGCTTCTACTACGAGAAGGGCCTCGAGGCCATGCGCCTGGCGCTCTCGTGCAAGGGCCCCAACGCGGGGCTCTTCTCGCAGTGCTGCGTCAACTACGGGAGACCCAACTCCTTCTACAACCCCGCCTGCGTGGTCCCCGACGGCGAGCCGGAGCCTGAGTTCCTGCGCCCCGACGCCACGCTCGTGGTGGTGTTCATCACCGACGAGAACGACTGCTCCACGCCCTCCGATGCCCCCGCCGAGACCTCGCGCCTCATCTGCCGCGACGGCGGGACGGTGGACGGCAACGGCGACGGCGTCCCCGACATCTACGAGTCCTACTGCCGCGGGATCTCCCCCGCCGAGTGCTACGAGCGCGAGTGCGGCGAGCTGCGCTCGGAGGGCCCGCAGCGCTGCCGCGAGGAGCGGTGCGACATCGCCTACAGCCAGAACATCGAGTGCGAGTGGTACCGCAACCGCCTCACGCCCGTGCGCGAGTACCGCGACTTCCTGCAGAGCCTCAAGGCGCGCCCCCTCGACCAGCTCCTCGTGGCGCCCATCGTGGGCTTCCGCGCCTACACGCCGAGCGGCAACGAGATCCGCTACAACAACGGCCAGGTGACGACGCAGGAGTGCGTGGGGGATGACCCGGCGGTGCTGACCTCGGAGACCTGCTGCCCGGGCGGCAACTGCATCGGCGTGCGCCAGGTGCAGCCCACCTGCAAGATCCCCTCCAAGGGCATCATCGCCTACGCGGGCACGCGCTACCTGCAGCTCGCCGAGGAGATGGGCGACAACGGGCTCGGCTGCCCCCCGGGCAGCGAGCCGACGGTGGTGTCGCCCGAGGAGCTGCGCCCGCAGGCCGGCAAGACCTGCGTCAACATCTGCACCGACAGCTTCGCCGAGCCGCTGCAGGTGATCAAGTCGCGCGTGGCCAACCTCCTCAACACCTACTGCATCGACCGCCTCCCCGCCTGCCTCGTGCCGGCGGTGACCAACGCCGACGGCTCCGTGACGCCCGAGCGCGCCTGCAGCACGGACGCGGAGCGCGCCACGGCGTCCAACTACCCGATTCGCGTGTCGCGGCGCTGTACGCGCGAGGGGTGCGACGTGCCCCTCCCCCTCACGGCGCTCGCCAACGCCGACTGGGAGCTCCGCCTCGACCAGGGCGCCTGCGTGGCGCAGGTGGTCCTGCGCGACGTGCCCCCCGCCAACTCGGAGATCTTTGTGGAGTTCTTGGTGGAGGTGGGGGAGAACCTCTCGGCGGAGCCGGAGGCGGGCGCGGCGGGCGCGGCGGGCGCGGCGGGCGCGGCGGCGCCCCCTGCCCCTGCCCCTGCCCCTGCCCCTGCCCCTGCCCCTGCCCCCGCCCCCGCCCCCGCCCCGTGATCTTGACGCGCCGGTTGATTTAAACCGCGTGGTGGTGCTCAGAATCTGCGCTGCCCTCGCCGCCCTCGTCCCCTCGCGCGGCGAGCGCGCAGAGAGGTCAGCGCATGCGAGTCCCCACCTTCCCCCCCAGGGCGCCCTTCTTGGCGCTGAGCGCGCTGCTCGGCGCCGGGTGCAACGACCACCCCGTCAACGACATCAACGCCACGCTCAGCGCGGCGACGCGGGTGGAGAATCGCCTGCCGGCTAAGACCCAGCTCGACTTCTTGTTCGTGATCGACAACTCGGCGTCGATGTGCGAGGAGCAGGTGCGGCTGTCGGAGAACTTTGGGCTGTTCTCGCGCTTCCTCTTTGATGAGCTGAGCGGCGCGGCGGACTACAGAATCGCGGTGGTGAGCACCGACATCGGGCTGCAGGGCAACGCCGAGCGCACCAACCCCAGCGCCGGGCGCTTTGTGTACTCGCCGGCGCCGCAGGTGGCCTGCTCCACGGGGGAGGGCTTCCTGCCCCCCACGGGCGACTGCCCCGCCCCGAGCGAGCTCGTCCACCCCGTCATCAGCTCCGCGCGCCTCGCCGCCCTCGACGACGCGAGCCTGCCCCCCGGCGAGACGCGCGAGGCGCGTCTGCGCGCGGAGCTCGAGCGCCAGTTCCGCTGCCGCGCCAACCTCGTCCCCACGCAAAACGCCGTGGAGAAGGGCCTCGAGGCCATGCGCCTGTCGCTCTCGTGCCGGGGCCCCAACGCGGCGCTGTTCGCTCCGTGCTGCGTCAACCCGGGGGCGCAGGACGCCTTCTACAACCCCGCCTGCGTGGTCCCCGACGGCGAGCCGGGGCCGGAGTTCTTGCGCCCGAACGCGACGCTGGTGGTGGTGGTGATCTCGGACGAGGACGACTGCTCGACGCCGGCGGACGCGCCGGCGGAGACGGGGCGCCTCATCTGCCGCGACGGCGGGGCGGAGGACGGCGACGGGGACGGCGTGCCCGACGTCTATGAGGGCGTCTGCGGGGCGGGGGCGGCGGAGTGCTACCAGCGCGAGTGCGGGGCGCTGGCGGCGGAGGGGCCGGCGCGCTGCCGCGCGGAGCGCTGCGACATCAGCAACTACGGGGCGCTGATGCTGTGCCAGCAGGAGCGCGGGCGGCTGACCGCCCCGCGCGAGTTCCGCGACTTCCTGCGGAGCCTCAAGGCGCGCCCGCTCGACCAGGTGCTGTTCGCGCCCATCGTGGGCCACCGCGTCTCCACGAGCGCCGGCGCGCCCATCGTCTATGACCAGGGCGCGCCCGTGGCCCCGGAGTGCGTGAGCGCCTCCGACCCGTCGTTTGACGTGGACCGCTGCTGCCCCGGCGGGGTGTGCGTGGGGACGCAGAGCGAGCTCTACGCGTGCAGCTCCCCCGAGGAGAGCGTGCGCGCCGTGTCGGGGTCGCGCTACCTCGCGCTCTCCGATGAGCTGGGGGCGGAGTCGGCGCTGGGCTGTCCTCTGGGGGCGGAGGGGGGGCCGGGCTGCCTGAGCATCTGCGAGCCGAGCCTCGCGGCGCCCCTCCTGGCCATCAAGGAGCGCGTGGCGACCCTCATCAACACCTACTGCCTCGACCGCCTCCCCGCCTGCGTGGTGGCGGGGCCTGAGGGCGAGCGCCCCTGCGCCACGGAGGAGGAGCGCGCCGCGCCCTCTAGCTACGCGCTGCAGGTGTCGCAGCGGTGCGAGCGCGAGGGCTGTGAGGCGCGCGCCCCCCTCGCGCCCCTGCCCCCCTCGGCGTGGTCGCTGCGCGTGGGGGAGGGCGGCTGCGCGGGGCAGGTGGTCCTCTCGTCGCTGCCGCCGGCGGGCGCGGAGATCATCGTGGAGTTCTTGGCGGCGGCGGAGGAGCGGGTGTCGCAGGAGTAGGCGCGGCGGAGGGGCGCGGCGCGCGGGGCGCTTGTGGTGTCGGTGGGTCACGCGCTAGCCTGCACGCAGCTCACACGAGAGGTGTACCATGCGCTTAAGAGGCCACCCCGCGTCCACGCTTTCCCTCCCCTCGCTCGCCTCGGCGCTCGCCGCGGCGGCGCTCTTGGCGACCGCGTGCGGCGACCCCCCAGGGAGGCAGGTGACGCGCGATTCGCCTGAGCCGCTTCTTGATGAGGGCGCCCCCCCCCTCGACGCGGCGCCCCCCGACGCCTACTCGCACGACGCGGCGCTCCCCGACGCCGACGCGCCCGACGCCGACGCGCCCGACGCCGACGCGCCCGACGCCGAGGCGCCCGACGCCGACGCGCCCGACGCCGACGCGCCCGACGCCGCGCTCCCCGACCCCGACGCGGACCTCCGCGCCTGGCGGGACGGCTGCCCCCTCGCGCCCACCCCCCTCCAGGAGCGCCCCACGCCGCGCCACGAGCAGGAGGCCGCCGCGCGCCTCGACGCGGGGGGGCCGCCGGGGGCGGGGCGGGCGCTGCCGCTGCCCGGGGCGACGGCGGAGGAGCTCAGCTGGCTGTCGATACGGCGCGGCGCGGTGGAGCGCGTGGGGGCGGGAGGGGAGACGGCGTGGAGCGCGCCCGCCCCCGGCGTGCAGGCGCTGCGCGGCCCCTGGGACCTCGACGGCGACGGCGCCCTCGAGGTGCTCGCGCTCTCCGCCACCCGCGCCCTCGTCCTCTCGTCCTCCTCCGGGCGCCTCCTCTGGTCCTCCCCCGACCCGCTCCTGCCCGGGGGGGCGCCCCTCTCGGGCCTCGGGGTCGCCCGCGCCCTGCCGCTGCCCGCGGCGGCGGGGGGGGGGCTCGGGCTCATGCTCTCGGACTCGGGCTGCGGCGCCGCCGGCTCAGGCGACGCGGCGCTCTTTCGCTTCTCGCCGGGGGGCTGGGGCGCCCCCCGCGTCACGCCGCTCCCCGCCCGCGACCGCTACGCGGGCCGCTGCGCCTCGTGGGGGCTCGTTGAGGAGGGGGGCGCGCTCGTCTTGAACGACGGACTCGGGCCGCAGCGCTTTGACCTCAACACGGGCGCGCGCCTCGCCTGCGGGGCGGTGCCCGGGATGGCGGCGGCGGGGGCGGCGTCGCTCCTCGAGGCGCCGCAGGGGCTGCTCTTGTTCTTGGCGGACGAGCTGGTGCTGGCGCGCGAGGGGGCGCCGGCGAGCGACGCCGCCTGCCCCCCCGGCGCCCCCGCGCTCCTCCCCGCCTGGCGCCTCCCCCTGCCCGGGCTCGTGGCGCGGGGGGTGACGCTCCTCGACCTCGACGGCGACGGGCGGCCCGTGGCGCTCGTGACCGCCCGGGCCCCGGCGCCGGAGGGGGACCGCTGGCGCGTGGTGGCGGTGGACCTCGCCGCGGGGGAGGTGGTGGCGCACGCCCTCGACGTCGCCCTCCTCGGCCTCGCCGCCCCGCCCGCCTCGCCGGAGGGCGAGGCGGTCCTGCTGGTGGACGAGCGCGCCCCCGGGGCGGCGCCGGCGCTGGCGGCGGCGCGCGCCGTCGCCCTCTCGCTCCCCGCCGCCCGCGACGCCCTCCGCGCGCGCGCCGCGGGCGCGTCCTCCCTCCCCGCCGCCTTGCCGCTGCGCCCCCTCTGGGCGCAGGCCGTGGCGGGCGCCACCCCCCTCTACGCCGAGGCTCCCCCGCGCGCCACCAGCGACCTCGTGACGCTCGGGGCGCTCGACGGGGGCGCGCTGGGGCCCCTCGTGCCCCTCCGGCGCCGCCTCGAGGGCGGCGAGGAGGAGTGGTTCACGCTCTCGCTGGGGGGGGCGCAGGGGGGCGTGGTGGGGTGGCGGGGGGGCGACTCGCCGTGGGGGCTCGCCGCGCTCACCTGCGCCGCGCGCCCCTGCGCCGCCCCCGACCGCCTCGCGCTCGCCGACGCGCGCGGCGACCTCCGCCTCTTTGACCCCTCCCTCGAGCCCGCCTCACCCGCCCTCCGCCGCCCCTCGGGCGCCGTGGCGCTGGCGTGGGGGGGGGGGCGCCTCGTCACCCTCAGCAAGAGCGGCGTCCTCGCCTCGCACGACCCCGCCGCGCTGGGCGCGGGCGCGCCCCCGCGCTGGTCGCGGCGCGTGGGCGCCCCGGCGTTCCGCCCCCCGCGCGTCCCGCCGGCGCCCTTCTTTGACCAAGGCGGCGGGGGTGTCTGGGCGCTCCGCGACCACCTCGACCCCGCCGCCCTCGCCTGGGTGGGGGCGCGGGCGGAGGACGGCGCGGAGGTGTGGCGGCACGCGCTGCCGAGCGCGCGCTGGCTCTCGGTGAGCGACGCGCGCGCCCCCGCCCTCGGGCTCGTCCTCCGCCACGAGCGCCTCGAGGAGCCGGAGGGGCTCGCCGACCTCGCCCCCTGCGCCGCCGAGCGCCTGTACGGCGAGGTGGGCGGGGCGCCCGTGACGCCCGAGACGCTCTTTACCCCGCTCGCCGCCTGCCCCGCCCGCCCCCCGCGCCCGCAGGTGCTCCACGCCCTCCACGCCGCCACCGGCGCGTGCGCCTGGCGCGTGGTCCTGCGCCCCTATGATGACTGCTATGGGCCGTCGCTGCAGTCGGTGAGCGTGGCGGACGTGGACGGCGACGGGGCGGAGGAGGCGCTGCTCACGGAGACGCGCGCCCTGCGCCGCTTTGACGCCGCCACGGGGGCGCTCTTGAGCACGCAGGAGCTCCCCCTCGGCCCCGCCAGCGCGCGGCGCGGGGGCGGGGCGGCGCTGGCGGCGCCGGGGGGCGCGGCGCGCGTGGGCGGCAACGGCCCCCCAGAGGTGCTCCGCGTCGCCCTGAGCGCCCCCCCCTCCTCCCCCGCCCCCGACCCCCTCCTCTGGCGCGCCCCGCAGCTCTCGGGGCTGCAGGACCAGTCGTGGCTCGGGCGCCCCGCCTCGGCGGACGCGGGGGGGCTGTGGGTGAGCGCGGGCGCCACGCAGCCGCTCCTGCGCTTTGACGCCGCCGGCGCCCTGCGCGCCGCGGTGCGCCTTGGGCGCGACGCCGCCGGCGCCCTGCGCGCCGCCCCCCTCGACCCCCTCGACCCCCTCGCCGCCGCCCCCGCCCTCGCCCCCGACGCCGGCGCCCTCCCCCACCAGCCCCTTGACCTGTGGCGCGACCCAGAGGGGCGCCTGCTGGTGAGCTCGGCGGAGGGGGCGCTCTTTGGGCTCGCGCCCGACGACGGCGCCCTCGAGTGGGCGCGTGACATGGGCGCGCCCCTCAGCGCCCTCCTCTGGCTCGACTGGGACGGCGACGGGGCCCTCGAGTGGGCCTCGGCCACCGAGGAGGGCGCCGTGCAGCTCTATGACGCGCGCGACCTCGCCGCCCCCCTCGCGCTCTGGGAGGCCCCCTGCGCCGCCCCCGCCCTCTGCGCGGACGACCCCGCCGAGGGGGAGGACCTCGACGCCCTCGCGCGCCCCGACGCCCTCTGCTACGGGTGGCGCCCCCTCGCGGGCGTGGACGGCGCTGAGGTCCGCCTCACCAGCGACGGCGGCGAGCCGCTGAGCGGGTGGCTCGACGCCCCCCTCAGCGGGCGCGGCGTCATCGAGGGACTCGCGCTGCTGCCGGGGCCCCTCTACCGCCTCGAGCTGCGCGCGTGGGTGGCGGGCGACGGCGGCGAGCGCCTCTACACCTCCTCCGTCAGGAGCGACGGCGCCGCCCTCGTGGACCGCCAGCCCCCGCGCGTGGCGCTCTCCTCCTCCGCGGGCGCCCTCGCCCCCGGCGAGCGCCTCACGCTGCGCGTGGTGGCGGAGGACGACGTGGGGCTGGCGGGCTGGGCCCTGCGCGTCTATGACGAGTCCGGCGCCCTCGCCCGCGCCCTCGACGCCGCCCCCGCGGAGGGCCTCACGCTCGACGCGGCGCGCGCGTGGGGCGGCGAGGGTGACGGGGGCGCGCCCCTCCCGCCCGGCCGCTATCGCGCGGCGGCGGCGGTGACGGACGCGGCGGGGCT
>VGTA01000076.1 GCA_016874875.1 Deltaproteobacteria bacterium
CAATCTCTGCGCTCCCTCTGCGCTTCCTCTGCGCCGCCCAACACTGAACGCCCTATCACGCCTTTTGTTTTGCCTGCGGCGTTGGCTTAAATCATAGCCATGACGCGAGAAAAACATATGCGAAAACAGTTGCGAGCGCGCCCGCCGTTAGTGTAGTCCGAGCGTATGTGTCTAGCATGTAGGTTTAAGTGCGCGCCCTCCCGACAGCCCGCAGACCCACAGCCCGCAGACCCACAGCCCGCAGACCGATATCCCGCAGACCGATATCCCGCCGAACGAGACGAGGGGCACCGCGGCACGCCGCGGTGGCTACGCCCTGGAGAGCCTCATGTCCGAGAGAGACTACCCGCGAGCAGACCACGACGACGCGCCGCGGCCCCCGCTCCCCAAGGGCGGCGGCTTCAATGACCCGCAGCAGCCCCGCCCAGTGCGCTCGTCGCCGGTGCGCGACCCGCAGCCGCAGATCTTGTATAGCCCGGCCCCGCAGGGCGGGGCGCAGGGCGGGGCGCAGGGCGGGGCGCAGGGCGGGGCGCAGGGCGGGGCGCAGGGCGGGGCGCAGGGCGGGGCGCAGGGCGGGGCGCAGGGCGGGGCGCAGGGCGGGGCGCAGGGCGGGGCGCAGGGCGGGGCGCAGGGCGGGGCGCAGGGCGGGGCGCAGGGCGGGGCGCAGGGGCAGCAGGGGCAGCAGGGGCAGCAGGGGCAGCAGGGGCAGCAGGGGCAGCACAGGGCACACGGGGCGGGCGCGCGGCAGGGCAAGAACCCCTTCTCGCACCTCAAGCCCGGTCACGTCATCGAGGGGACCTACGAGCTCATCGAGCCGCTCGGCCAGGGGGGCATGGGCGTGGTCTGGAAGGCCTACGACCGCAAGCGCTTTAACCGCTACGTGGCGCTCAAGTTCATCAAGCAGACGCAGGACAGCGCGCGCAACCGCGCCAGCGCCGAGCGCTTTGAGCGCGAGGCGGTGCTCAGCGCCCGCCTGCAGCACCCCAACCTCACCACGCTCTACGATTTTATCACGCTGAGCGACGGCAGCCGGGTGATGGTGCTCGAGTACATCTCGGGCGAGACTCTCACGCAGTACATCCGCCGCGAGGAGCGCCTCGACGTGCTGACGGCGGTGCACATCGCCCTGCAACTCTCGCACGCGCTAGGGCACATGCACCAGTGGAAGCTGATCCACCGCGACCTCAAGCCCGACAACATCATGCTCACGCCCCTGCAGGGCGGCGGCGGCTACCTCTTCCTCAAGCTCCTCGACCTCGGCATCGCCAAGCTCCTCAATGGCGAGGAGGAGGCGCGCAACACCGTGGAGGAAGAGTGCGCCGCCCCCATCACGCAGGCGGGCTTTGTGTGCGGCACGCCGGAGTACATGGCCCCCGAGCAGCTCCAGGGCAAGCTCCTCTCCCCCCGCGCCGACATCTACGCCGTGGGCGTGCTGCTCTTTGAGATGCTCGCGGGCAAGCCGCCATTCAAGTGCACCAACTGGCAGCTCTTCGCCGCTTCGCGGCAGACGACGCAGATTCCCAACGTCCGCACCTACAGCCTCTGGCCCGTGCCCGAGTCGCTCGTGGCGGTCATCCAGAAGTGCCTCGAGTACAATCCCCAAAAGCGCTACGCCAGCACGGCGGAGCTGTCGCGGGCGCTCGAGGAGGTGCTGCTCACCTCCTATGTGCAGCTGCTCCCGCTGTCGTCCATCCACCTCTCGGAGGCCGGGCGCGCGCACCTCAACGCGCTCTACGGCCTCGCGCAGGACCCCGCGTCGGCGGAGGCGCGCGGCGTCTATTCCTCGGGGGGGGCGCAGCAGAAGGAGCAGGGCGCTGGGCAGGGCGCTGGGCAGGGCGCTGGGCAGGGCGCTGGGCAGGGCGCTGGGCAGGGCGCTGGGCAGGGCGCCGCGCCTCCGGTCTTCACGCCCGAGGTGCACCAGTCGGTCATCTTCAACACTCAGCGCCCCCCCGCCGCGCCCTCCTCGTCGCTCTCTCCCTCATCCTCTCCATCATCATCCTCCACTGAGCCGCCGCGCCTAAGCGACTTTTGGAAAGAGTCCATGCTCAAGGGTCAGCAGAGCCTGCGCGAGTGGGGGCTGCAGCTCGCCGACGAGGCGCGGAGGCTGTGGATGAAGTGGAGGTCCAAGGGGTGGGGGGACGAGCACATCCGCGTTTGCCTCTTCTTGGGGATCGTGCTCCTGCTGCTGCTGGTGAGTCTCACTGTGCCCAGAACCGATTCGCGCCCCGCCGCCGCCGAGGGGGCGCGCGCCTCGGTCGCCCCCACCGCGCCGCTCACGCCGCTCACGCCGCTCACGCCGCTCACGCCGCTCGCGCCGCTCACGCCGCTCACGCCGCTCGCCGCGCCCCCCGCGACCCCGGCGGGCGCCATGGACGTCATGAGCAGCACGCTCATGCCCTCGGCGCCCGCCGCGCCCGCCGCGCCCGCCGCGCCCGCCGCGCCCGCCCCGAATCAGGGGCGCGAGGCGCTGACGCCTCTCGCCGCCACGCTCCCGAGCGCGCCCGCCTCGGCGGCCGCGCCGGAGTCTGAGGAGCGCCAGGAGGGCGAGCGGCGGGCGCGCAGGTCGGTGGAGCTGCGCGAGGAGCTCAAGCAGAGCATTGAGGGGCTGTCGCCCCCGGGCGACATCGAGCGCCTCAAGGGCGTCTCGCGCCGCATCGAGGCGCTGTCGGCGGAGCTCAGCGCCGATGACCTGCGCGAGCTGCGCGGGCAGATCAAGCTCCTCAACACCCTCTACACGTCGCTGAGCAACCTCACGGGCGCCAAGCAGGACGCGCAGCGCAAGCGCAACCTCTATAAGCTGCTCTCTAGCCCGTCCCTTGAGCCGCTGAGCGGCTACTCGTGGATGCGGCAGCTGGTGAAGTGCCACACGCCGGGGATGCCGCCCTGTAACCTGTAAGCCTGTAACCTGTAAACCGTCGGCGGACCTGCGTGCGGGCGAGTCGGGGTCGGGGGAAGGTTATTGCACTCGCTTGGCGACCCGCGCTCATGGGTGCTACTCCATGTCCTCACAAGGAGAGCCCCACGATGATCCCACGCCTGAGCCCCTCACGCGCGCCCCTCGCGCCGCCCCTCGCCGCGCTCGCGGCGGCCCTGAGCGCCTGCGCAGCGCCCGCGAGCGACCCCGCTGCCCCCGCGAGCGCTCCCGCCCTCGAGACCACCCTCGAAACCGCCACGCGCGCCATCCAAGGCGGGGAGGTGGACCGCGAGCGGACCAGCGTCGTGGGGCTGGTCATCCAGATGGGCTGGTCGGGTGGCGGCTGCTCAGGGAGTCTCATCGCCCCCAACCTCGTCCTCACCGCGCAGCACTGCGTGGCGGAGATCAGCACCAACCAGGGCGTCGCCTGCGGCATCTCCTCCTTCCGCGCCGCCTTCCCGCCCGGTGACGTGTTCGTCACCACCGAGACCGACTTCCCGCGCTGGGGCTACTACGGCGTGCGCGAGATCGTGGTCCCCGAGGCGCAGAGCGAGGTCTGCGGCAACGACATGGCGCTGCTCATCTTGAACGACAAAGTCCCCGGCGGCGAGGCGACGCCGCTCGTGCCGCGCCTCGACGAGCCGGTGTTGGCGGGGGAGCGCTTCACCGCCGCCGGCTACGGCCACGTGGGCGACGGCAGCGGCGCGGGCACGCGGCGCTCCATCGCCAACCGCCAGATCATCTGCTCGGGCTACCTCGACGGCTGCCAGGACGGCAACCGCGCGCTCTATGAGAACGAGTGGGTGGGCAACGACGGCACCTGCCAAGGCGACAGCGGCGGCCCCGCCCTCGATGACCGCGAGCAGGTGATCGGCGTCCTCTCGCGCGGCGCCGACGGCTGCGACTACCCCGTCTACACCGACGTGGTGTACTGGAAGGGCTGGATTCGCGATCAGGCGCGGCGCGCCGCCACCCTCGGCGGCTACGCGCCGCCGGCGTGGGTGGACGGCGTGGCGGGGGTGCCGCCCCCCGACTCCGACGGCGACGGCGTGACCGACCGCGACGACAACTGCGATGAGCGCGCCAACCCCCTTCAGCAGGACCAGGACGCCGACGGCGTGGGCGACCTGTGCGACGCGCTCGTGTCGAGCGACCGGGGGGGCGCGTGCACGGTGTGCGATTCGTGCACGAGCGATGAGCAGTGCGGGGCGGACGGCGGGGTGTGCCTGCGCCTGCAGGCGGGGGGCGTGTGCTCCTATCCCTGCCGCGGCAACTTCGACTGCCCCGACACCTCGGAGTGCGTGCCCGTCTCCCTCGACGGCGAGGAGCGCTACTGCCTCAACAACGACGTGGACCTCAACGGCCCCTGCCCCGTAGGCTACCTCTGCGGCGGCGCGCGCCCCCTCCCGCCCCGCCCCGCCGACGACGGCGCCTGCCACGTGTGTGAGCCCTGCGCGGGGCCGCAGGACTGCGCCAGCGGCCTCTGCGCCGACCTCGGCGGCGGCGCGCTGGTCTGCTCGAGCGCCTGTGAGCAGGACGCCGACTGCCGCGCGGGCTCCGTGTGCGCCGACGTGAGGGGCGCGCGCCTGTGCGTCAACGAGGACGCGGCGGAGCGGGGCGTGTGCCCGAGCGGCTTCGTGTGCGGCGCGCCCCAGGCGCCCGCGGGGGGCGCGGAGGTCCCGGCGGGCGCGGAGGCCCCGGCGGGCGCGGAGGCCCCGGCGGGCGTCACCCCCCCGGCGGCGGGCGTCACCCCCCCGGCGGCGGGCGTCACCCCCCCGGCGGCGGGCGACGCGGGGGGCGAGGAGCGCAGCGCCCCCGCCGATGACGGGGGCTGCCAGGGGAGTCGCGCGCCGCGCGGCGCCCCGGCGGGCTCGCCGCTCGCCCTCGCCGCCCTCGCCGCCCTCGCCGCGCGCCGGCGCCGCGCCGCCTGATGAGTTCGCGCTTCTTGGAGCGCGCGCGGCGCCTGCCGAGCCTCGGCCTCGGCCTCTCCACGGAGTACGGCGCCCTGCGCGCGCCAGGCAGCCTCGACCTCTTTGAGGCGCGCCGCGCCCTCCCGCGCTGCGCCTCCTTCCTTGAGCTGGGCGTGGAGGTGGAGAAGGGCCTCGACCGCGACGCGCGCCGCTGGGCGCGCGAGGTGGGCCCCACCACGTACCACTTCCTCGACGTCAACCTCCACGAGCCGCAGGACCTCGACCCCGCCTGGCTCGAGGGCGTGCGCGCCCTGGTGGCAGAGGCGCGCCCGGCGTGGCTCTGCGGCGACGCGGGGATGTGGCACTTTGGGCCGCGCGCGCAGGGGCACATGCTCCTGCTCCCCCCCGTCCTCACGCGCGACGCCGCCTACGAGCTCGCCGATGGGGTGGCGGCGCTGCGCGAGGCGACGGGCCTCGAGGTGCTCCCCGAGAATCCCCCCGGGCACCTCTACCTCGGCGACCTGCACCTGCTCGACTTTTTCGCCCTGCTCTGCGAGCGCGCCGACACGGGCATGCTGCTCGACGTGGCGCACCTCGTGATCTTTCAAGCGGAGCGCGGCCTGCCGCCCACGGCGGGGCTCGACGGCTTCCCGCTCGACCGCGTGATCGAGCTCCACATGGCCGGCGGGCGCCGGCGGGACGTGGAGGGGCTGGCGCTTATCGAGGACGACCACGCCCCGCGCCTGCTCCCCGAGACCTGGGCGGCGTTTGACGCCTGCGCCCCGCGCCTCACGGAGCTGCGGGCGGTGGTGTTTGAGTGCGAGCGCAACCCGCTGCGCGCCTGCGAGGAGGAGATGCGCGCGCTGCACGCCGCCCTCGGCGCCCGCGTCGCCCCCGCCGCGCCCCTGCACGAGGCGCTCGGCCCCTCCCCCTGCGCGCCCCACGCGCCCGCGCCGCGCCCGGGGCCGCCCGCGTGAGCGCCCCCCCCCGCGCCCCCCTCTGGCTCCTCGCCGCCCCCGGCGCCCCCGAGGAGCGCGCCGCGCTGCTCGCGGCCCTCGCCCGCCGCGGCGAGGCGCTCCACGCGCGCGCCCGCGACCTCCCCGCCCTGCGCCGCGCCCTCGCGCGCCCCTGGGAGGGCGCCCTCGGCGGCCTAGAGGCGGGCGGGGGCGCGCGGGAGGGGCTCGGAGGCGACCTCGAGGGGGCGCTCGCCCACATCGAGGAGCGCTCAGCGCAGCTCACCGCCCCCTGGACCCACGCCGCGCGCCTGACGGAGGCGGGGGCGGTGGTGCGCGTGGGGCGCTTTGCGCTCTGCTTGGACGACTCGCTCATCGGCGCCCCCCGCACCCTGCTGCTCCACTGGGGCGCCGAGCCCCTCTACCGCGTGGCGCCCCCCGCCCTCACCGTCCCGAGCGGCGGCCCGCTCTCGTGCCTGCGCGTGGAGGAGGGGGAGGGGGAGGGACTCCTCACGCTCCGCGTCACCCTCTGCGGCGCCCTCCTCGCCCCCACGGCGGGCCCCTGGGCGCTCACGGCGCGGGGGTGATGGGCGCGGCGGGGAGGCGGCAGAGCGCCCCCTTGCAGTCCCACAGAGCATGCGCTACACCCCCTCCAAGCCCACAGCACCCAAGGGGACCCCCCATGCTCGACATCCGCAAGATCGACCAAGACCCTGAGCACTTTGAGCGCCGCCTCGCCCGCCGCGGCGGCGGCGTCTCCCTCGCCGAGGTCGTCGCCCTCAACGCGCGCCGCCGCGAGCTCATCGCCCACGCCGATGACCTGCGCCACAAGAAGGCCACCGCCGAGAGCGGCATGAAGACCGCCGACAAGGGCGGGGAGCAGTTCACCGCCTTCCGCGAGCAGATGCGCGAGGTGGCGGCGGAGATCAAGTCGCAGGAGGCGGAGCTCAAGAGCGTGGAGGAGGCGCTGAGCGCCGCTCTCCTCGTGATCCCCAACGTCCCCGACGACGACCTCCCCGCCGGGGCGAGCGACGCCGACAACGTGGTGGTGCGCGAGGTGGGCGCGCGCCCCGCGTTCCCCTTTACGCCCAAGGAGCACTGGGAGCTCGGCGAGCGACTCGGCCTGCTCGACTTTGAGCGGGCGGTCAAGGTGGCGCAGACGCGCTTCTCGGTGCTCCGCGGCCCCCTCGCGCGCCTCGAGCGCGCGCTCATCCAGTTTATGCTCAACCTCCACACCGAGGAGCAGGGCTACACCGAGATTCTGCCGCCCTTCTTGGTCAACTACTCCTCCATGCAGGGCACGGGGCAGTTCCCCAAGTTCCAAGAGGACGCCTTTGTCCTAGAGCGCGACCAGCTCGCCCTGATTCCCACCGCCGAGGTCCCCGTCACCAACCTCCACCGCGACGAGATTCTCGACGGCGCCGCCCTGCCCGTCAAGTACACCGCCTACACCCCCTGCTTCCGCCGCGAGGCCGGCAGCTATGGGCGCGACACCCGCGGCCTCATCCGTCAGCACCAGTTCGACAAGGTGGAGCTGGTGCAGTTCGTGCGCCCCGAGGACAGCGACGCCGCCCTCGAGGCGCTCACGGGGCACGCCGAGGAGGTGCTCAAGCGCCTCGGCCTCCCCTACCGCGTCTCGCTGCTCTGCACCGGCGACATCGGCTTCTCCGCCGCCAAGACCTACGATCTCGAGGTGTGGCTCCCCGGCCAGAACACCTACCGCGAGATCAGCTCCTGCTCCAACTTCCGCGACTTCCAGGCCCGCCGCGCCGCCATCCGCTACCGCCCCGACGCCACGAGCAAGCCGCAGCTCTGCCACACCCTCAACGGCAGCGCCCTGGCGGTGGGGCGCACCCTCGTCGCGATCCTCGAGAACTACCAGCAGGAGGACGGCTCCGTGGTGGTCCCCGCTGCCCTGCGCCCCTATATGGGCGGCCTTGAGGTGATCCGCGCTTAGAGCCGCGCTTAAAAAACACTTGACGCGCCCATCGCCCTCTGCTACACATCACGCACCCTGTGGAGGGGTGACCGAGTGGTTGAAGGTAGCGGTTTCGAAAACCGCCGTAGTTTCACGACTACCGTGGGTTCGAATCCCACCTCCTCCGATCAGCGCCGGCGAAGCCGGCGCGTTCTTTTTCGAGAGCGCGGAGCGCCGCGCGCAGCCCCGCCGAGTCTCCCTCGGCGAGCGAATCTCTCAGAGCGGAATCTCTCAGACCACAAACACTCCTTGACGACCGCCACGAGACATGATACACACCTCACCGTCGCAAAGCAGCGCCTGGAGGGGTGGCCGAGCGGTTTAAGGCAGCGGTCTTGAAAACCGCCGTAGCTCAAACTACCGTGGGTTCGAATCCCACCCCCTCCGCTCTTTAAAAAGCACACTAAAAACGTGCACATCACATCTACGGAGAAGTGGCCGAGTGGCTGAAGGCGCTCCCCTGCTAAGGGAGTAAGTGGCTAAAAACCGCTTCGGGGGTTCGAATCCCCCCTTCTCCGAGTTTTGCACCCGTAGCTCAGCTGGATAGAGCATCGGTCTACGGAACCGAGGGTCGCAGGTTCGAATCCTGCCGAGTGCGTTCGCATGTACCCGAGAGGCGCCGAGAGGCGCCTTTCGTGTTTTCGCTCGCCTGTCCAAACGAGCAGACGAGCAGACGAGCAGACAAGCAGACGAGCAGACGAGCGAGGAGCGCCCGATGAGCACGACGCCCGCGCGGCGCAAGGGGAAGGGGGCGGCGCTCTGGGAGGGAGCGCGGTCGGCGCGGCTGCTGCAGACGCCCACCTGCGCCGGGTGGCGCGACGAGGACTACATGGGCCTCTGCCTCACCCTCGCCCGCGAGGCGGCGGCGCGGGGCGAGGTGCCCGTGGGGGCGGTCGTGGTCCACACGCACCCGGGCACGGGCGAGCAGCGCATCGTGGGGCGCGGCTACAACCTGCGCGAGACGCGGCAGGACCCCACCGCCCACGCGGAGCTCGAGGCGCTGCGGGCGGCGAGCGCCGTGGTGGGGCGCTGGCGCCTCGACGAGTGCGCGCTGTTTGTGACGCTCGAGCCCTGCGCCATGTGCGCCGGCGCCCTCGTCAACGCCCGCGTGCGCCGCGTCGTCTATGGCGCCGATGACGCCAAGGCGGGCGCGGCGCGCTCCCTCTACGCGCTCCTAGAGGACCCGCGCCTCAACCACCGCGCCGCGCTGACGCCGGGGGTGCGCGCGGAGGAGTGCGCGGAGGCGCTGCGCGTGTTTTTTGCGGCGCGCCGCGGGCGCTGAGCGGGTGTTTTTCCGCTCAGCGCTTAAAAGAACAAGTGCCCAAAGATCATCAGGTCGTGGGTCTTGTCGTTCTTGGGCGCCTCCTCGCTGACCCTCGGGTCGCTGAGCATGTAGCTGAAGCGCGCCTCGAGGCCCACGGAGCCGAGGACGGGCACGCTGAGGTCGGCGCACACGGACACGGGCAGGTACTGCGCGGAGTCGGCGAACAGCTGCGCGTCGCCCTGCTTGAGGAGCACGCGCTGCTCAAGCCCCGCGCCCGCCGTCAGCTTGAGGAGGGGGATGGGCGAGAGGTCAAAGCGTGCCATCAGGGGCAGCGAGACGAGCGAGGCGTCCATCTTGTGGTCGCCGGTGACGGTGGCGCCGAGGTAGGTGATCTGCGCCTCGAGCTGAAGCATCAGCACGTCGAATCGCGCCCCCACCCCGCCCGTCACGTAGGAGACGTCGCGCGAGGTGGAGCCCGTGTAGACCCCAAAGCCGGTGCCCGCCACAGGGCCGATGTTGATGAAGGGGAGCGCCTCGGCGCGGCGGGCGGGCGCGGTGAGGGTGAGCAGGGCGAGCAGGGCGAGCAGGGTGAGCGGGGTGAGCGGGGTGAGCGGGGTGAGCGGGGTGAGCGGGGCGAGCGGGGCGAGGGGGGCGCGAGGGCGCGAGGTCATGGCGACGCTCCTGTGCGATGCAGGTGAACGATGCGGGTTGA
>VGTA01000077.1 GCA_016874875.1 Deltaproteobacteria bacterium
CCGCAGAGCCCCCCGCAGAGCCCCCCGCAGAGCCCCCCGCGAGCTCCCCGCCGCCGCCGCCCTTCGTGATTCGGAGGGCGCGCGCGGCGCACGTGGACCAGGTCGCCCAGATCACCCGCGACGAGGCGCGCCACTCAGCGGCGAGCGTGGCGTCCGGCGACGAGCCCCTCGAGCGCTGGCGCGCGGACTGGGAGGCGCAGGCGCCCCTCTACCCCTGGCTCGTCGCCCTCGACCCCCGCCGCCCCGCCGGCGAGGAGGTGGTGGGGTACGCCAAGGCGTCGCCCTTTAACCCGCGCGACGGCTTCCGCTGGTCCGTGGCGCTGAGCGTCTACCTCAAGCCCGACGTCAAGGGCGCCGGCCTCGGCGCCGCCCTCTACGGTGAGCTGTTCCCCCTCCTGCGCGCCCAGGGCTACCTCCGCGTCTACGCCCGCATCGCCCTCCCCAACCCCCCGAGCCAGGCGCTCCACGAGCGGTTCGGGCTCCGCCAGACGGGCGTCCTGCCCCGCTTCGCTTGGAAGTTTGGGCGGTGGTTCGACATGGGCATCTACACGGGCTCCCTGGTGGAGGACGAGCGGGCGCCGAGGGCGGTGGTGGGGGTGGAGGAGGCGTGCCTAACAGGCCTAACAGGTGCCAGGCACCTGTTATGTGCTGACTAGAGCGACGCTTTTCGCCCTGCCGCCCCCAAGCCGCTCATCGAATTTCATCGAATTAAATCAGTGCGCGCCCTTCTTAGGGCGCAGCGCCGCCCCCTCGCTCAAGTGCTCATTCCACGTCGCAGGGCTAAAGCCGTTGGGCACCTCCTCCATCGTAATGCAGCCCTCCACCGGGCACACGATTTGACACAGGTTACAGCCCACGCACTCCGCCTCATCCACGCGCGGCACGCGAGAGCCCTCCTGCGGGTGGATGCACTGGTGCGCCCCGTCATGACACGCCGTCACGCAGAGCTGACAGCCGATGCACTTGTCAGCGCTGATCTTGGCCACCGTCTCATAGTTGAGGTTGAGGTTCCCCCACTCCGAGTACTGCGGCACCGCGCGCCCCACCATCTCGTCAACGGTCTTAAAGCCCTGGCGGTCCATATAGTCGCTGAGCCCCTCGATCATGTCCTCCACGATCCTGTAGCCCTTGAGCATCACGGCGGTGCACACCTGCACCGACGACGACCCGAGGAGGATAAACTCCACCGCGTCGCGCCAGTCGCTCACCCCGCCGATGCCGCTGATCGGGAGCTGAAACTCACGGCTGCGGGCGAGCGACGCGAGCATGTGGAGGGCGATGGGCTTCACCGCCGCCCCGCAGTACCCGCCGTTCGTGGAGAGGCCCTCCACGCGCGGCACAGGGACCATGCGCTCGATGTCCACCCCGATGATCGACTTGATCGTGTTGATCAGCGACACCCCGTCCGCCCCCCCGCGCTGCGCCGCCAGCCCATGCGGCAGGATGTCGCTCACGTTGGGCGTGAGCTTCACGAGCACCGGCACCGGCGAGTAGCGCTTCGCCCACGAGGTGATGCGCTCGTTCACCGTGGGCTCCTGCCCCACCGCCGAGCCCATGCCGCGCTCACACATGCCGTGCGGGCAGCCAAAATTCAGCTCAAGCCCATCCGCGCCCGCGTCCACGCTCCGCATGATGATGTCGCGCCACTCCTCCTCCGTCTCCACCATCAGCGACGCGACCACCGCGTGGTCGGGGAAGCGCTTCTTCACCTCATAGATCTCGCGGAAGTTCACCTCCAGCGGGCGATCGGTGATGAGCTCGATGTTATTAAAGCCCACCCCGCGCACCCCGCCATAGCTGAGCCCCCCAAAGCGGCTCGACACGTTCTGAATCGGCGTCCCGAGCGTCTTCCACACGGCGCCGCCCCACCCGGCGTCAAAGGCGCGCATGATCTGCCCCCCCGAGTTGGCGGGGGGCGCCGAGGCGAGCCAGAAGGGGTTGGGGGACTTGATCCCGGCGCAGTTGGTGCGTAAATCGGCCATCTTTAGCCCCCTCAGCCTTGCGCGCCTGTGGCGCCACGAGAGTTGTGAGCGCGCAGGCTGCCGCCCGCGCCCAAGAACGCGTCGATCGCGCGCGCCGCGCGCTTCCCCTCGGCGGCGGCGTTCACCACCTCCTTGCCCCCGTTGGCGCAGTCGCCCCCCGCGAAATACCCCGCGCGCCCCGCGCGCCCCTCCGCGTCCACGCGCACGCAGCCGCGCTCCACGGCGAGCCCCTCCACCCCCGCCAGCACCCCCGCGAGCTTGGACTGCCCGATCGCCAAGAGCGCGAGCTGCGCCTCCAGGACGCGCTCCGTCCCCGTGGGCGCGCACGCCGCGTCCACCTCCGCCAAGCGCACCCCGCGCAGCGCGCCCGCCGCGTCGCGCTCAAAGCCCAAGGGCGAGAGCCCCCACGCCCCGCGCGCCCCCTCCACCTTGGCCGCCCTCCACTCGTGCGCGTAGCCGCTCATGCGGTCCTCGCCGCGGCGGTACGCCATGGTCACGCTCGGCACGCCGAGCCCGATGAGCTCGCGCACGGCGTCCACGGCGGTGTTGCCGCCGCCCACCACCACCGCCTCGCGCACGCCGCTGAGGTCCACCTGAGAGAGCTTGAACGCCTCAATGAACTCCACCGCGCCCCACACCCCCGGCACCCCCGCGCCCTCCGCCTCAAGGCGGCTGTCGGCGCCGAGCCCGAAGCCCAAGAACACCGCGTCGAACTCGCGCTCGAGGTCCTCGAACGACACGTCCTCCCCCGCCCCCACGCTCACCCCCGCGCGCACCTCCACCCCGCCGATGCCGAGCACCCACTCCGCCTCGCGCGCCCCCACGTCCGCCTTCATCTTATAGGGCGCCACCCCCGTCACGTTCAGCCCCCCCACCTGCGGGCGGCGCTCAAAGAGCACGCAGCCGTGACCCGCGCGGCGCAGCTCATGCGCCGCCGCCAGGCTCGCCGGCCCCGCCCCCACCAGCGCCACGCGCCTGCCCGTGCTCGCGCCCGCCTCGTAGAAGCGCCACCCCTCCTCGTGGGCGCGGTCGGTGGCGTAGCGCTGCAGCTGCCCGATCTGGATCGGCGGCACGCCCATGTGGTTGTACACGCAGCTCCCCACGCACAGCACCTCCACGGGGCACACCCGCGCGCAGCTCTGCCCGAGGATGTTGCTGTCAAAGATCGTCTTGGCGGAGCCGCGCTCGTTGCCGGTGGCGATCTTGCGGATAAACTCGGGGATGTTGATCTCGGTGGGGCAGGCGGCGATGCACGGCGCGTCGCTGCAGTAGAGGCAGCGATTCGCCTCCACGCGCGCCTGGTTGGCGTTCAGCGCCCGCTTGTAGTCCTCAAAGCCCTCCTCACCGCGCGCGGGGGCGCCGGCGGAGGCGTTGAGGGTGGGGTAGGGGGTGGTCATGGGCGCTCCTCCTCAGCCCTCAAAGGCCTGATCGGTGATGTCGAGGGCGCGGTCGATGATCTCGAAGCCCTCCTTGAGCTGCTCAGCGGTGATGCAGAGCGGCGGGTTGCACGTAAAGCTCGACCAGCGCACGAAGGTGAAGAGCCCCTGCGCGCGCAGGAAGTCCGCGAACTCCTTCATCTTGGGGTGCCCGCCGTTATAGGGCGCCAGGGGCGCGCCGGCGCTGTTCTTTTGGATGTCCATCATCCCAAAGAGCCCGATCTGGCGCCCCACCTTCGCCGAGGGGTGCTTTGCCACGAGGCGGTCCATCTCCGCGCGCATCACCGCGCCCATGCGGACGGCGTTGCCGATGAGGTCCTCCTCCTCGAGCACGTCGAGGTTGGCCATCGCCGCCCCGAGGCACAGGTTGTGCGAGTTGTAGGTCAGCCCGCCAAAGAAGGTGTTCTGCTGAAAGTGCGCCGCCACGCGGTCGCTGATGCCCACGGCGCCGAGGGGCGAGTAGGCGCTCGTGAGGCCCTTGGCCATGGTCACGAGGTCGGGCACGACCCCCCAGTGCTCAAAGGCGTACATCTTCCCTGTGCGCCCAAAGCCCGCCATCACCTCATCACAGATCAAGAGGATGCCGTGGCGCTTGAGGAGCTCATGGAGGCGCGGGAGGTAGTTGCCCGGGGGCGCGAGGATGCCGTTGGTGCCCGTCACCGTCTCCACGATCATGGCCGCGATCGTGTGACCCCCCTCATACATGATCACCTCCTCGAGGTAGCGCAGGTTGTTGTCCACGCGCTCCTCGTCGGTCTGTCCAAAGGAGTAGTCATAGGGGTTGGGGTCCATCACGCGCACCACGCCGCTCGTGCCTGCCTCGTTGGACCAGCGGCGGGGGTCGCCGGTGAGCGCCATCGTCGCCTGCGTGGCGCCGTGGTAGCTGCGGTAGCGCGCCATGATCTTCTGGCGGCCCGTGAAGGCGCGCGCTATGCGGATGGCGTTCTCGTTGGCCTCGGCGCCGCCGAGCGTAAAGAAGAAGGTGTTGATGTCGCCGGGGGTGAGGTCGGCGAGGCGCTTGCCGAGGCGCGCGCGCAGCTCAGTGGCGGTGCCCGGGTACACGTAGATCAGCCCGTCGAGCTGCTCCTTCATCGCCGCGATCACCTTGGGGTGGCTGTGCCCGATATTCACGCACATCAGCTGGCTGTTGAAGTCGAGAATCCGCTCGCCCTCGGGGGTGTACATGTACACGCCCTCCGCCCGCGCTACAGGGATGGGGTCCACGGCGGCCTGCGCCGCCCAGGTGTAGAGCGTGTGCCGCTTGCACAGCTCGATCATCTCTTGACTGCTCATGCTCATATGAAAGGGAGTCCCTCGCGAGCGCGGCTCGCGCGTGTGGGTGCGAGTGTTGTTGAGTTCTCAGGGGCGCGGGCGCGGCTCAGCTCATCCAGGTGGCGTCCTTGGCCACCTCCCAGCGACTCGTCACCTTGCGCGGGCGGGTCCAGAAGCGGAAGCCGTCATAGTGATGTCGCCGTGCCCGAACTTGGAGTCGTTCCAGCCGCCAAAGGCGAAGGGCTCGCGGGGCACCGGCACGCCGATGTTCACGCCGCACATGCCCGCCGAGAAGCGCTCGGTGGCGTAGCGCGCCACCGCGCCGCTCGTGGTGAAGATCGCCGCCGCGTTCCCATAGGGGCTCGCGTTCTCGATGGCGATCGCCTCATCGAGGGTCTTGACGCGCACGATGGAGAGCACAGGCCCAAAGATCTCATCGCACGCGGCGGGGGCGCCCGGGCTCACCCCATCGATCACCGTGGGGCCCACCCAGTAGCCCCCCGCCCCCGCCACCTTGGCCCCGCGCCCGTCCACGAGCACCCGCGCCCCCGCCGCCTCCGCCTCGGAGATGTAGCGCTCGATGCGCGCCACGCTCGCCGCGTTGGTGATGGGCCCCACGTCCTGCCCGAGGCGGATCGCCTTGGCCTTCTCCACCACGCGGTCGATGATGCGCTGCACGTCCCCCACCGCCACCATCACGCTCGCCGCCATACAGCGCTGCCCCGCGCAGCCGTAGGAGGACGCCACCACCGTGTCGGCGGTGAGCGCCAGCTCCGCGTCCGGCACCACCACGAGGTGGTTCTTGGCGCCGCCGAGGCACACCACCTTCTTGCCCGCCTTGGACGCGCGCTCATAGACCAGGCGAGCCACCTTGGTGGAGCCCACAAAGCCGAGCGCCTTGATGTCGGGGTGATCACAGAGCGCCTCCACCACCTCGCGCCCGCCGTTCACCACGTTCAGCACGCCCTTCGGCAGCCCCGCGGCCTCAAAGAGCTCCGCGAGGCGCAGGGCGCCGTAGGGGACCTGCTCGGAGGGCTTGAGCACAAAGGTGTTCCCCGCCACCAGCGCCTGCGGGAGCATCCACAGCGGCACCATGGTGGGGAAGTTGAAGGGCACCACGCCGGCGCACACGCCCACGGGCTCGTGGGTGACCTCGCAGTTGATGCCACGGCTCACGTCGAGCTGCTCGCCCTGCGCGATGTTGGGCAGCGACGCGCCGTACTCCGCGCACTCGACGCCCTTGAGCACCTCCGCCTTGGACTCCTCAAACGTCTTGCCGTTCTCGTGCGACACGAGCCAGCTCAGCTCCTCGAGGTGCTCCTCCATGAGCGACTTGAGGCGATAGAGCACCTGCGCGCGCTCCTTCATGGGCGTGTCGCGCCACCCCGGGAGCGCCGCGCGCGCCGCCGCCACCGCCGCGTCCACGTCGGCGTAGCCCGACCACGCCACCCTGCCGAGCTCGGCGGCGTGGCGGGGGTTGAGCACGGGCTCCTGCGCCCCGCTCTGCGCCCCGCGCGCCTCGCCGTTGATCCAGTTGGGGCAGTCCACGTAGGGGGTCATGTCGTAGCTGCGCGCGCTGAAGGGGAAGGCGCTCTGATAGGTCTTCTTGCTCATTCGAGGTCCTGTGCTCCTGTGGAGAAATCTAATCAAAATCTAATCAAAATCTAATCCTAGATGGGCACACTCAGCGCGCCGCGGCGCCCGTGAGGCGCATGCCGAGCGCGTAGAGGGCGGCGGCGAGCCCAAAGCCCACGAACCACGCGTAAGTGTAGAGGGTCTTCCACACGCCCGCCACCTCCGTGAGCACGCCGGCGGCGCTGAGGAAGCCCGGGACGTTGGGCGCCACCGCCACGACGAACGCGCCCACCGCCACCCAGTTGACGCCCCCCGAGAAGGTGTAGGGGCCCTGCTCGCGGTAGAGCCCCTCGAGGTCGAGGCGGGTGCGGCGCACAATAAAGTAATCCGCGATCATCACCCCCCCGATGGGCCCGAGCAGCGCCGAGTAGCCGATCAGCCAGGTGAAGATGTAGCCGCCCGTGGACTCCATCAGCTTCCACGGGCAGATCACCAGCCCGATCACCGCCGTGATCATCGCCCCCTGCGTGAAGGTCACGCGCTGAGGGCTGAGGTTGATAAAGACGTTGGCGGGACTCACCACGTTGGCGGCGATGTTGGTGGAGAGGGTGGCGATGGTGAGGGCGAACAGCGACACCCCCACGGCGAGCCCGCCGCCCATCTTGCCGAGCAGGACGGTGGGGTCCCAGATCGCCTCCCCAAAGAGGGTCACCGTGGCGCTCGTCACCGCTACGCCGATAAAGGCGAACAGCGTCATGGTGGTGGGGAGCCCGAGCGCCTGCCCGAGCACCTGGTCGCGCTGGCTGCGCGCGTAGCGGGTGAAGTCGGGGATGTTGAGCGAGAGCGTCGCCCAAAACCCCACCATCGCCGTGAGGCTCGGGAAGAACACCTCCCAGAACCGCCCCTCCTTGGGGCCGCCCGGCGCGAACTGGCTCGGCGCCGAGAGCATCTCGCCAAAGCCGTCGGCGCGCACATACGCCCAGCCCAAGAGCGCGAGCCCCATGAGGATCAAGAAGGGCGCCGAGTAGAGCTCGAGGAGGCGGATGGACTCCACGCCCTTGTAGACGATGCCCACCTGCAGGAGCCAAAACCCCAAGAAGCACCCCAGCTGCCAGGCGTTGATGTCGAGGGCGGGGAGGGGCGCGCCGCCGAGCGCCTCGGCGCCCAAGAGCACGCCGAGGAGCTGGTAGATGGCGGCGCCGCCGAGCCAGGTCTGGATCCCAAACCAGCCGCACGCCACGAGCGCGCGCAGGACGGAGGGGATGTGCGCCCCCCTGATTCCCCAGCTCGCCCGGGCGAGCACGGGGAAGGGGACGCCGTACTCGGCGCCGGGGTGGCCGTTGAGGATCATGGGCACGAGCACGAGGAGGTTGCCGAGGAGGACGGTGAGCACCGCCTGCCACCAGCTCATGCCCTGCTCAATGAGCCCGGCGGCGAGCATGTAGGTGGGGACGCACACCACCATGCCCACCCACAGGCTCGCCATGCTGCCGGCGCCCCAGGTGCGCTCCTCGGGGGCGAGGGGGCGGATGTCGTCGTTGATCAGCGAGGGGTCGGGTGATTTGAGCATCGCGCCTCCCCCTCAGCGCGCCACGGGGCCGGCGGCGGCGGTGGCGGCGCTGCGGCGGCGCTGCGCCTCATAAAACTGGGCGCCGCAGGGGCGGTCCACGTAGCGCCCCGCCCCGCGCACGGCGCGCAGGTCGCCGCGCGACCACACCACCGCGCCGCGCGAGAGGGTGACGGCGGCGTTGCCCACCACCTCCATGCCCTCGTAGATGTTGAAGTCGATCTTCTGGTGGTGGGTGTCCTTGGAGATCACGCGGCGGAGGGCGGGGTCCCACACCACGAGGTCGGCGTCGGCGCCCACGGCGAGGGAGCCCTTCTTGGGGTGGATGTTAAAGATCTTGGCGGTGTTGGTGGAGGTCACCGCTACGAACTCGCTCGGCGTCAGGCGCCCCGAGCGCACGCCGTGGTGCCACAGCACGCTCATGCGGTCCTCCACGCCCCCTGTGCCGTTGGGGATCTTGCGAAAATCCTCGCGTCCCGCCTCCTTCTGCGCGGTGCAGAAGCAGCAGTGGTCGGTGGCGGTGGTCTGGAGCATGCCCGACTGCAGGCCGCGCCAGAGCGCCTCCTGGTGCTCCTTGGGGCGGAAGGGGGGGCTCATCACGTAGTGGGCGGCGCGCGCCCAGCTGGGGTCGCGGTACACGGAGTCGTCGATCACGAGGTGCTGCACCAGCACCTCCGCGAAGACGCGCTGCCCCTCAAGGCGCGCGCGCGTGATCGCCTCGAGGGCGTCGCTGCACGAGGTGTGCACGAGGTAGAGGGGGGCGCCCAAGACCTCCGCGATGCGGATGGCGCGGTTGGCCGCCTCGCCCTCCACCTCGGGCGGGCGCGAGAGGGGGTGCCCCTCGGGGCCGCGGTAGCCGCGGTCGTAGACCTCCTGCTGGAGCCTGTACACGAGCTCGCCGTTCTCGGCGTGCACCGTGCAGAGGGCGCCGAGGTCGCGGGCGAGGGAGAAGCTGTTGACCAGCACCTCGTCGTCGCACATGATGGCGTTCTTGTAGGCCATAAAGTGCTTAAAGCTGTTGACGCCGTGGTCGCGGGTGAGGGCGCGCATGTCGGCGGCGACCTGCTCGCCCCACCAGGTGATCGCCACGTGGAACGAGTAGTCGGTGGCCGCCTTCTCCGCCCAGCCGCGCCAGGTCTTGTACGCCTCAAGGGGCGACTGCTGCGGGGAGGGGATCACGAAGTCAATGATCGAGGTGGTGCCCCCCGCCGCCGCTGCCGCGGTACCGGTGTAGAAGTCCTCGGAGGCGACGGTGCCCATAAAGGGCAGCTCCATGTGGGTGTGCGGGTCGATGCCCCCGGGCATCACGTACGCCCCGCTCGCGTCGATCGCCTCTGCGCCGGCGGGCGCCTCGAGGTCGAGTCCCACGGCGGCGATTTGCTCGCCCACGATCAGGACATCGGCGCGCTCTTCGCGGTCGGCGGTGACGACGGTGCCTCCTCGGATGATCTTGCTCTGCGTCATGGTGATCTTCTCTTTGGTCTGCGGGGTGGGCGTGGATCAGGGCGCGTGTTCAAAACAAAAATAAAGATCATCCATCGGTGGCGCCCCCCTACTATGGGCGCACTCGACGCCCTCTCGTCAATGGCGTCAGAGCCTAAAATTCCCCCGTGCCGCGCGCCGGCGGCGGGGTGCCCGGGCGGGGGGGGGGATGATGGAAAAAAGCTGATATATAGGGAGCACAT
>VGTA01000078.1 GCA_016874875.1 Deltaproteobacteria bacterium
CCCCTCGGCGCCCTCCTGCGCCCCGCCCTGCGCCCCCATCCCCGCCGGGTCCATGGGGAGGGCGCCCCGCTCCCAGAGCGCGCAGAGGTGCTCCTTGACGCGCCAGTGCACAAAGAGTCTCGCCACCTCAGGCTGCCCCGCGGCGGCGGCGAGGAGCTGGAGGTGGCGCGGGGACCAGGCCGCCTCGCGGAGCGCCTCGCGCGGGCCCTCGATGAGGCTAGGGTGGTGGAGGGCGCCGCGCTTGAGCCCGGGCGGCGCCTCCTCGGCGCCAAACCAGAGGTCCGCGTCGAGGCCCACCTGGTGGCTGTTGTGGCCCGAGCTCATCAGCCCCCCGCGCGGCTGCGAGAGGTCGCCCACGTCCACAGGCCGCAGCCCCAGCGCCGCCACGCGCGCCCCGATTCGCGTGAGCACGTCGATGAGGAGCGGGTGGCCATAGAACCTGTTGCGCGCGCGGCGAATCGAGCGAAACCCCACCCCCTCGGCGGGGAGCGCGCGCGCGCCGTAGAGGCAGCCGCGCGCGTAGCCCCCCACGCTCTCCGCCTCCCCGGCGGAGGGGCGCGCGGCCCTAGACCAGGGCGGCAGCGCCCGCGCGACGGCGGCGCGCGGCGCGGCGCGGGGCGGGAGGGGGAGGCTGAGGAGCACGCTGAGCGCGAGGAGGAGGGGGGCGCAGAGGGGGAGGAGGAGCGGGAGGAGGAGCGGGACGCCGCCGAGGGCGCGCCCGGGGACGCCCCCTAAGACGCCCCCAGCGAGGCGGAGGGGGGCGCCCCCGGGGACGCCCCCAGCGAGGCGGAGGGGGGCGCGCGCGGGCTCGCCCCGCCGAGCGTCGGGGGAGGCGCCCGTCACGCTAGCGCTCCTCGCCCGGCGCGCGGGGGCGCGGCGGCAGCGAGAGGCTGCGCGGGTCCACGCGCGACGGGGTGGCGGAGAGGAGCTGCTGCAGCAGCTCCGCGCCCCCCGCCGCGCGCGCGCCCTGCGCCGCCGCTCCCGCGCCCGCCGCGCCCGCCCCCCCCCCGAGCCCCCCCGCCCCCGCTGGGCGCGCCAGCCACTCGCCCGACGGATTCCCCGCCGCGCCCCGCTCCCCCGCCCGGGGGGCGCGGGGCGCGGGGGGCTCGTCGAGGGAGGACTCGCCGAGGGAGAGGGTGAGGTCCTGCGCGCGCGCTAGCGCCTCTGGGGCGCGGGGGGCGCGGGGGGCGCGGGGGGCGAAGGGGTCATCCACGCCGAGGTCCTCGCGCGGGGCGCGGCGCTCCTCCTCGGCCTCCTGGTGGGCGAGGAGGCGGTCGTGGGACGTGAGGACGCCGCGCAGCTCCGCGAGGAGACGCGCGCGCTGCCCGCGGAGGTCCGCCGCCTCCGCGCGGAGGTCGCGGAGCGAGGCGCGCGCCTCGGCGGTGATCTCCTCGGCGCGCAGGCGCGCCTCCTTGATGATCAGGTCCGCCTCGCGGCGCGCGTCGTCGCGGGTGGCCTCGCGCAGCTGCGTGGCGGCGAGCATGGCGTCCCGCAGCCGCTCCTCGTAGCCGTCCACGTGGGCGAGGCGGTCGCGCTGCGCCGCCACCTGCTCGGCGAGGTGCTGGCGCTCGCGCAGGAGGCCCGCCAGCTCCGCGGCCACGAGCGCGAGGAAGGCGCGCACCTCGTCGGCGGCGTAGCCGCGCCAGGCGGCGGCGAACTGGTGACTCTCGATGTCGAGGGGCGTGAGCTTCATCAAGACCTCGGGGGGGCGGGCGAGGGGGGGGGCGGGGAGGGGTCTGGGCGGGCGCCCGCGAGGGCGACGGAGCGCTCCGCGGCGGCCGCCACCGCCTCGATGAGGGCGGCGCGGAAGGCGCGCTGCTCAAGGGCGCGCACGCCCGCGATGGTGACGCCCCCCGGGGACGTCACGCCGTCCTTGAGGGCGGCGGGGTGGGCGGTGAGGGCGAGGGCGCCGCTCCCGTAGAGGGTCTGCGCGGCGAGGCGCTGCGCGAGGGCGCGGGGGAGGCCGAGCAGCACCCCGGCGTCGGCGAGCGCCTCAGCGGCGATAAAGCAGTAGGCGGGGCCGCAGCCCGCGAGGGCGGTGCCGGCGTGCATCAGCTCCTCCGAGGGCAGCCACTCCGCGAGCCCCACGGCCCCAAAGAGGGCGCTCACGACGGCGCGCTCGCCCGCCGAGAGGGCCCCCGGCGCCCCCTCGGGGGGCGCGCAGAGCAGCGTGGCGCCCAGCCCCACCTGCGCGGGCAGGTTGGGCATCGCGCGCGCCACGCGCGGGGGGGCGCCGGGGGGCGACGGCAGGGCGCGCGCGAGCGCCGCGAGCGTCGTGCCCGCGAGCGCGCTCACCCAGAGCGGGCCGCCGGCGCGCGCGAGGGGAGGGAACCGCAGCCCCTCGAGCTGCTGCGGCTTCACCGCCAAGACCACCACGTCCGCCCCCTCGAGCAGCGCCCCGAGCCCCACCGCCCGCGCCCCGAGCTCCGCCGCGAGCGCGGGGGCGGAGGCGCGCGCCGTCAAGAGCAGCCGCCCTGGCGCCACTAGCCCCGCCCGCACCCAGCCGCGCGCGAGGGCGCCGCCCATGTGACCGCAGCCCACCAGGCCCACGCACAGCCCCGCGAGCCCCGCCTCGCCCTGCGCGCTGGCCGGCGCCGCGCAGGGGGGCGCGGGGGGGCGCGGCGCCCCTGGGGGGATCGAGGGCGGCGGGGGAATCGCGCTCATCATCACGGCGCCTCTCTGCGCCTCGCTCCGCGGGGCGGCGGCGGGCGAGCGCCGAGGCGCCCCAGGGGCGCTCACGAGACGCGCCGCCCAGCAGGTCTGTGGAGAGGTCTGATTAGCGCACTCCGCCCCCAAAGTCCACCCGCGCGTGTCGCGCCCGCCCCCGCCCGCGCGCTCGCGCTTGAGCTTGAGCTTGAGCTTGAGCTTGAGCTCGCTACCAGCCGCCGTAGAGGCTCAGGTAGAGGGGCGGCAGACTCAGCTCCACCCGCAGGCGCGCCCACAGGAGCGCCCGAGACGCCACCACACAATCCTGCGGGCGCGCCACCCCTCGCTCCGCGCGCAGACTCACCGCCACCTCACGCTCGAGGCGCGCCACGAGGTCCTCGGGGGCGAGCGCGAGGGCGCGGGCCTCGAGCGCCTCATCGAGGCGCGCCAGCGCCGCCGAGGCGTCGGCGTGCGGGCGCGCGCGCTGGAGGGCGCACAGCTCCTCAAGGCGCCGCTCGAGCCACTCAAAGAGCGGCTGCGTCTGCTGCGTGGCGCGCTCCGCCCGCGCCACCCCCACCTGCCGCGCCAGCAGCCGCAGCCCCTCCGCCACCCCCTCCGGCGTCGCCACCTCCCCCTCATACGCCTCCCCCACCCGCTGCGCGCGCCACTGCTGCGCCCGCTGCTCCACCACGCGCAGCACCTGCGCCGCGTGGAGGCGCTCGCCGCGCGCGTCGCGCTGCCCGAGCGCCTCCCCGAGCCACGCCTTGAGCGTCTCGAGCGGCGCGGCGAGCCCCTCGATGCGCTGCACCTGCTCAAGCTCTCGAGGACTCAGCATAAAGCGCCCCGGGTACGCGTCGAGGAGCGCTTGCGTGATCACGGGCGTCTGCGAGCTCACCGCGCCCCCTCAGACGTCGAGATTCTGCACGTTGAGGGCGTTCTCTTCGATGAAGCGCCGGCGCGGCTCCACCTGATCGCCCATGAGCACCGTGAAGATCTGATCGGCCTCCTCGCCGCTCTCGATCTGCACCTGCAGCAGCGAGCGCGTCTCGGGATTCATCGTCGTCTCCCACAGCTGCTCCGGATTCATCTCCCCGAGGCCCTTATAGCGCTGGATGTCGATGCCCTTGCGGCTCACCTGCTGCAGCCCATGCAGGAGCTGGTGGGGCGTGGACGCCACGAACTCCCCGCCCGCCGACGACACCTCATAGGGCGCCGCGCTCGCCACCGCCACCTCGAGCAGCGCCTGGCTGGCCTTGCGGAAGCGCGCCGCGCCCACCAGCGTCCAGTCGAGGAGCGTGCGGCGCTCCTCCCCCTCCACGCGCGAGCGGAAGCGGATGCGCCAGCGCTTGGGGCCCGCCGCCTCGGCGTGCGAGGCGGCGAGGGCGGCGGCGTTGGCGGCGGCGGCGATGGCCGCCTCGCTCTCCTCGCCCTCAAAGCGCATCGGGTCCACGAGGCCCTCGCCCTCCTCGCCCCCCGTGCCCTCCGCGCCCTCCGCGCCCTCCTCGCCCTCCGCGCCCTCCCCCGCCCCGCCGCGGCGCGCCAGCAGGGGCGTGCCCACGCTCACCGAGAAGGTCACCACGGGCTCCACCGAGAAGCGCGCGGGGAGCTCCTCGGGCTGCTGCGCGTCGAGGGCGGCCTTAAGGTCCTGCGCCACGATCTCGAGGCGCGCCGGGTCCGACCAGATGTCCTCCCCCCGCAGGTCCACCGTCTGCATCGCCGCCGACAGCAGCCGCACGTCCGCGCGGGGCTGAAGGCGCTGAATCTGCTGAAAGCAGTCCGACAGGCGCGTGAGCTGGTCGCGGAGGTCCTCGCCCACGAGCACCTCCCCCGACGAGAGGCGGAGGGTGGCGTTGCTCAGCCCCGCGCTCATCAGGTACGCGCTCAGGGCGGCGTCGTCCTTGAGGTACTGAATCTGCTTGCCGCGCTTGGCGCGGAAGAGGGGCGGCTGGGCGATATAGAGGTAGCCCCGCTCGATGATCGGGCGCATGTGCCGATAAAAGAACGTGAGCAGGAGCGTGCGGATGTGAGAGCCGTCCACGTCGGCGTCGGTCATGATGACGATCTTGTGATAGCGCAGCTTCTCGACGTTGAAGTCCTCATCGCCGATGCCCGCCCCCAGGGCGGTGATCAGGGTGGTGATCTCCTGGCTGGCGAGCATCTTGTCGAGGCGCGCCTTCTCCACGTTGAGAATCTTGCCACGCAGGGGCAAGATGGCCTGCGTGGCGCGGTGGCGGCCCTGCTTGGCGGAGCCGCCGGCGGAGTCGCCCTCCACCAAAAAGATCTCCGCCTTGCTCGGGTCGCGCTCCTGGCAATCGGCGAGCTTGCCGGGGAGCGCCGAGGAGTCGAGGGCGCCCTTGCGGCGCACCAGATCACGCGCGCGGCGCGCCGCCTCGCGCACCTGCGAGGCGCGAATCGCCTTCGACACCACCTCGCGCGCCTCCGTCGGTCGCTCAAGGAGCCACTCGCTCATGCCCTGCCCCATGGCGGCGTTGACGGCGGGCTTCACCTCCGAGGAGACGAGCTTGTCCTTGGTCTGGCTGCTGAACTTGGGGTCGGGCACCTTGCACGACACGATCGCCACGAGGCCCTCGCGGATGTCCTCCCCCGAGAGCGGCGCGCCCTTGAGGGGCTTGAGGAGGCCCTCGCTCTGCGCGTAGGTGTTGACGGCGCGGGTGAGGGCGTCGCGGAAGCCGGCGAGATGGGTGCCGCCGTCGCGGTTGCGGATGTTGTTGGTGTAGCAGTACACGCTCTCTTGGTACGTGTCGTTCCACTGCAGCGCCACCTCCACCTCCACGCCGTCGGCGCTGGTGTGGGAGAAGTGGATCGGGGCGGGGTGGAGGAGCGCCTTGTTGCGGTTGAGGTGCTCCACGAAGGCGCTGATGCCGCCCTCGTACTTAAAGTCGTGGCGGAGGTCGGCCTCGCGCTCATCGACGATGGTGATGGCCACGCCGCGGTTGAGGAACGACAGCTCGCGCAGGCGGCTGCTCAGAATCTCAAAGCTGAACTCGTTGGCCTCGGTGAAGATCACGCGGTCGGGGTGGAAGCGAATCTTGGTGCCCGTCCTGTCGCTGTCGCCCACGCGCGCGAGGGGCGCGAGGGGGTCGCCCTTGCTGTAGCGCTGCAAGAAGTGCCCGCCCTCGCGCCAGATCTCGAGGGTGAGGTCATCGGAGAGCGCGTTGACGCACGAGATGCCCACGCCGTGGAGGCCGCCGGAGACCTTGTAGGAGTTGTCATCGAACTTGCCGCCCGCGTGGAGCACCGTCATGATGATCTCCGCGGCGCTCTTGCCCTCCGCGTGCATCCCCACCGGAATCCCGCGCCCGTTGTCCTCCACCGTGCACGCCCCGTCGTCATGCAGCGTCACCCGCACGAGGTCGCAGTGCCCCGCGAGGGCCTCGTCGATGGAGTTGTCCACCGCCTCATAGACGAGCTGATGGAGCCCCGTGCCGTCGTTGGGATCGCCGATGTACATGCCGGGGCGCTTGCGGACGGCCTCGAGGCCCTTGAGCACCTTGATGCTGTCGGCGCCATAAGAGGGGCTCGCGCCGCCCTCGGTGGGGGTGTGCTCGCTCATGCTCTCTCCTGAGTTCTGTGGGGGGGGGCTTGGGTGGGGTGAGAACCGTAAACCGCGCTATTCTAGCAGATGTGACGGCGCATCGCAAGCGCACGCGCCCGCGCCGCGCGACACGCGCGCGCGACACACGCGCGCGCAGACTCCCACAACACCTGAGCGGTCGCGCCTCGTGCGCCCTCGCCCGCCCTCAGCTCACGAGCGGCGCGAGACCATCAAGAAGCGGAAGTCCCCCTCGCCCTCGCTGCGCGTCTCCACGGCGTCGTCGAGGGTGGCGGCGGCGTGAATCTTGCGGCGCTCCGCCGACGAGAGGCCCTCGATCACGGCGCGGCGGCCCGTGTGCTTCACCACGTCCACCGCGTCCGCCGCGATCACCTCCAAGAGCGCCCGGCGCGCCGCCCCGCCGCCGAGGTCGATGGAGCAGGGGAGGGAGGCGCTGAGGCCGTTAAAGGAGGCCATCTGGGCGAGGCGGGTGAGGGCGGAGAGCGCCTCGGGGTCGCGGCGGAGGGGGCGGAGCTGGCCGGAGAGGGCGAACGTGAGCTCCTCCTCGGAGTGCGTCACGCCCACGCGGACGGCGAGGCCGACGCGGGCGAAAAAGCCCTCAAGGAGCTGCGCGCCGCGCGCGCCCGCCGCCGCGCGCTCGGCGGCGCTGAGGTCCCCCTCCGCGCGCCGCCCGCGCCCCGCCCCGCGCCCCCCCCCCCCGCCCGAACCGCTCGCCCCGCTCGCCCTCTGAGGTGCGTCGCTCATACGGCCGCCTCCATCTTCTTTTGGGTGTAGACCTGCTGGATGATCCCGAGAATCGTGTTAACGAAGATGTACACCACCAGCCCGCTCGGCAAAAAGAGCATCATGGCGCTAAACATCAGCGGCATAAAGGTGGTCATCATCTTGCGCTGCGTCTCGTCCATGCCGGGGGTGGGGTTGAGGCGCGCCTGCGCGAGCATGAGCCCCCCGAGGAGGACGGGGCTGACGAAGTAGGGGTCGGGCATGGAGAGGTCGTGCAGCCAGCCAAAGAACTCCGCCTGGTAGAGCTCCACGGCGGTGTAGATGGTGCGGTAGAGGGCGAAGTAGATGGGCATCATGGCGAGCATCGGCAGGCAGCCGGCGAGGGGGTTGACGCCGTGCTGCTTGTAGAGCGCCATCGTCTCCTGCTGGAAGCGGACGGGGTCGGTCTGCTGATACTGCTCCTTGAGGCGCTGCATCTCGGGCTGAATCTTCTTCATCGCCGCCATCGACTTGAACTGCTTGACCGTGAGGGGCAGCGTCAGCAGCTTGACGAGGATGGTGAGCAGGATGATGGCGACGCCCCAGTTGGGGATCACATCAAAGAAGGTGCGCATCATAAAGAGCATCGGCAGGCAGATCGGGGTAAAGACCCCAAAGTCAATCGCCGCGCCGAGGGAGGGGGAGTGGGCGTTGAGCGCCTCGAGCATCTTGGGGCCGCCGTAGAGGGTCACGCGCTCCTCGAGGGTGGCGCCCGGCTTGAGGAAGCCGTCGCCCTGCGTGAGGACGGCGATGGCGCTCACGGGGGAGGTGCCCGGCAGGGCGGCGCCGAGGAGGGCGGCGCGGGGCTCTATGGACTCCTCGCAGGTGAAGGGGCGCTCAACGCTGAGGGCGCTCATGAAGTAGCGGTTGTTGACGCCCACCCACCGCGCGTCGAGGAAGCTCATGGGCTCCTTGTCCTCCACCTTGCCGGCGAGGGCGCCGAGGGCGTCGCGCTCGAGGTCGCCGCCGTGGGCGCAGAGCGCCTCGAGCATGTTGAGGGGGGGCGATAACAGGCTCCCCTCGCTCTCGGCGTGGTCCTGCAGGGCGCGCGTGACCCCGAGGAGGCGCACGGGCACCTGCTCCGCGCCGAGATTCTTGACCTGCACGGCGGCGATCACGGCGTAGCGGTCCGCGGCGAGGGTGAAGGCGCGCGTCACCTCCACGCCCCGGGCGCGGAGCCGGAGCGTCAGGTCCACGCCGGGGGCGGAGGGAATCTCCTCATAGGCGCCCACGAGCGGCTCGTTGCTCACGACCAGCTCAAGCGCCGGCGGCAGGAAGGGCGCGGCGCCCCCCTCGGCGGCGCGGTCGGCGAGGTACGACTCGGCGGGGCGCGCGAGCGCGTAGGGCGCCGCGCCGCCGCGCAGCCGGCGCAGGTACTGCGGCTCAAGAATCTGCCACTCGGAGAGCTGGCCGTGGGAGTTGACCTGCACCGCCTGCTTGTGGTCCACGGTGAGCGTCTTGAGCGGGACGGCGGGGGTCGCGGCGCGGGCGCGGGCGGCGAGCGCCTCCGCGCTGAGGTCGGTGAGGCCCAGGGCGGCGCCCTGCTGCGCGGCGCCCTGCTGCGCGGCGCCCTGCTGCGCGGCGCCCTGCTGCGCGGCGAGGGTGTCCGCCGAGCGCTGCACGGGCGCGGGGGGCGGGAAGAGCCACTGCCAGAGCATCACCACGCCCATCGACAAGGCGAGGGTGTAGATGAGCTGGTTGGGGTTCTCTTGCCTGTTCCGTTGGCGTCGAGTCTGTCTTCTCATGGGCGTGTCACGGCTCCGGGGGGGCATCGGTGCGGGCGGGGGGGACGGGGTCATGGCCGCCTGGGTGCCAAGGGTGGCAGCGCGCGAGGCGCGCGAGGGTGAGCCAGGTCCCCTTGAGCGCGCCCCACTCTCGGTAGGCGTCGAGGGCGTACTGTGAGCAGGTGGGGGCGAAGCGGCAGCTGGGCGGCTTGAGGGGCGAGATGTAGCGCCTGTAGGCGTGTATGGGCGCCGAGAGGGCGCGCGCGGCGAGGGTGAGGGGCGGGCGACCGTGGTGGGCGCAGTGGTGGGCGCCGCGGCGCGGCGCGCACATCAGGGGCCTCCTCGTCGGGGGGGCGTCTGCGGCGCCCCTCCGCGCGGCGCTCGTCCCTGCGGGGCGCCTCCCTGCGGGGCGCCTCCCTGCGGGGCGCCTCCCTGCGGGGCGCCTCCCTGCGGGGCACCCCCCCGGGGCGCACCTCCCCGGGGCGCACCTCCCTGCGGCGTCCCCCGCGGCGTCCCCCGCGGCGTCCCCCGCGGCGCGTCTGCCCGCTGCGCCAAGGCGCGCGCCGCCTGCTCTCCGAGGGCGGCGAGCTCCGCGACGAGGGGGGCGAGGGCGCGCGGGGGCGACTCCTGCTTGAT